>CAYYPF010000060.1:0-7014 GCA_964473475.1 Microcaldota archaeon
AATATCTTCTTCTTTTATACCTAAATTAGTCAAGCACTCTTTTGCAACAAGAGCCATTTGAGAAGGACCGCAAATGAATGCCTCAAAACCAGAGAGATCAGCATAGTATTTGCAAATCATTTCTCCAGATAGTCTGCCTGTTTCTCCTTTCCAGTCAGAAGGGACTTCTCTGGTAATTGTAAAAATTATTCGAATTGAAGAATTCTTTGAAAGTGCCTTAAGTTCCTCATAAAATGGAAAATTAGCATCCTTGTTTGAATAGAATAGAATAAATTTTCCTCTTATTCTTTTCTCTTCTATGGTTCTGAGAATTGATATTATTGGAGAAATTCCAATTCCTCCTGCAAGAAGAATCATTTGCTTTTGATTAGAGAAGGAGAATTTTGGGTATGGCCCTTCTACTCCGATTTCCATCCCTTTTTCTAATGAAGAAAGATAATTTGTAAACTGGCCAACGATTTTTATCCCGAACTCAAGTGTTTTTGAGGAAGGGGTTGAAGTAATTGAATAAAACCTGGAAGCAGGAGCCTGGGAAGGGCTTAAAGAATAGATTTTTACAAAATTTCCTGGTTTGAAAGGAAGGTTATTTCCGTCCTTTGGAAGCAGGCTTAAATATAGGATGTCACTGTCTATTTTTTTAGAGTTTATCAGGAAAACCTTTCTTTGCATTGGGGAGAATAGATATGCAACTAATTTAAAACATTTCTTTATAACGATTATTAAGATGGTATTATGATTTCAGATTTCAAAAGGGTATTTTCACACGCATGGGAATTTTATAATAAGAGAAAGGAGTTAATCTCACTTTTTAGTATTCCGTTTATTGCTGCATTTTTGATTCCAATATTTGTAGCAACACCTTCTTATCTCGCAATTGGAAGTGTGTATATCAGAACAGGAAGCATTCCGGATATGGATGTAAAAGATTTAGTGATTACTGCACTAGCATATTTAGTCTCGGTATTCTTAATCTCAGAAGCAGTTACAAATTTAAATTTAGTAATTAAGGAGAGGAGAACAAGGACACAAACAAGAAAGGAAATACTTGCTGCAATGGGAAGGTATACAAGCAAAATATTTGCAGTGTATATTATACTATTATTAGTAATGGCTGCAGTTCAGATTCTAACGTATGGAAGTTCATTACAAGAGATAATATATCCAATAGCAATTTTGATAATTAGTTTGGCAACGTTCTACGTGCCTGCAGCAATAGTTATTGATGAGAAGGATTCTATCCACGCAATTGGAGGATCAATCAAGAACATAATGGAAAGGCCAAAAATGATAATTATGTGGATTTTGATTGGGCTCATAACATTAACTGTTTTGGAAGCGATATTCTTTGAAATATTGGGAGCAACAATTGGAAGCTATGTGATGCTACTGGTTAATTCAATATTCATAATTCCGTTCTTAATTATTTTACAGAGCCATATGTATATGGAGAAATATCCGCTTGCAAAATAAAGGTGAATCCTTGGTTACTGAAATTCAGAAGAGAAAAAAGGAGCATATAGAAGTAGTATTGAAAAAAGATATCCAGTATGAAAAATCTGCTGGGTTTGAGAAAGTTGAATTTATACACGTAGCATTGCCAGAAATGGATTTTGAGGAAATAAATACTTCAGTAGAATTTTTAGGAAAGAAATTAAACGCACCATTAATTATTGAAGCAATGACTGGAGGATTTGGGGGCGGAGAGAAAATAAATAAGGCACTTGCAAAGGCTGCGGAGAAATTTGGGATTGCTTTTGGGCTTGGGTCTCAGAGGGCAATGCTTGAGAATAAAAAGGATAAAAGTTATTTTGTAAGAGAGGTTGCTCCAAATGTTCCAATTATAGGAAATATTGGGGCAGTACAGTTGAGAAAATACGGAGTAAAAGAACTTGAGTGGCTGGTTTCTGAATGTGAATTAAATGCACTTGCAATTCATTTGAATCCATTGCAAGAAGTTCTCCAACCCAAAGGGGATTTGGATTTCTCTGGGGTTCTAGTAAGAATTGGAAAAATTTGTAAGGACCTTAGTGTTCCTGTAATTGTAAAGGAAACTGGAGCAGGAATAGATAGAAATGTTGCAATTAAACTTAAAGACGTAGGCGTAACGTGGATAGATGTTGCTGGAGCAGGAGGAAGTTCCTGGAGCAAAGTAGAATATTTGAGAGGAAAGGGCATTAAAGGGTTTGAGGAATGGGGTATTCCAACTGCTGAGAGTATAGTTGAGTGCAAAGGAGTATTGCCTGTAATTGCAAGCGGAGGGCTTAGAAGCGGAATAGACTGTGCAAAAAGCATTGCACTTGGGGCAGAACTGAGTGGAGCTGCATATCCATTTTTGAAAGCACTTTACTCTAAAAAATTAGAGGAAACAATTGAGGAATGGATTCTTCAATTAAAGATGTGCATGTTCCTTACTGGTTCTAAGAATATTGAACAATTAAAAAAAGCAAGAATGAGAATTTATTAGAAAGGTATTTAAAATCTGGTTGTATAATATAGATTAGTATGTCTAAAGAAAAATTTAAGGCTAGTGAATCTAATGCTCGAGCAGACCCTGGATATGAAAAGGGAATGCAGATAATTGAAAGTAGATTAAGAAAGGCAAAAGAAGTATATGATATGGGCCAGCCAGAGCTTAGGAGTACATTCAGTAATCATATACACCCCATAATTCTGGAAGGAATTAGATTAGGGTTAATAAGCCCGAGAACTATTGCTGAGGGAAACCGCAATTCAGAAGCATACAGGAATACTCTTCTAGTCATGGACGTACTATTATGGCATGTTTTCAATGATTCTGGAATTGTACCTACGAATTGCTTAAGGGACCCAAGAGATGAAAAATTTTATCATGAGTATATAACCTCATTTTATGAAACACATAGTGTATTCAATCGTTTAAGAGAGTTGGATAATGCCCCGGGATATGACGGTCAGGCATATGCAGCTGCATTGTTTCCAAATGCAGAACAAAAAAAGCCTAATATCGCTTTAATTGCAAGATTATTGGATTATTCTGGAATTTCTGATGAAACAGTCCTTGCTTATGTTATTAGTGAGGGAATAGATGCAAAAATAATAGTTCCAACAGCAGAGGAATGGGAAGAAAAAAAGAGAAATCTGGCATATTCTGGATTGCATTTGTATTCTTCTTTAGCAGACAGATTGGGATTAAGTGAATTAGCAAGAAGAATAAAGGATTTCTCAGTTAGGCAATTGTATCCAGAGATATGGGAATATGCTCTTTATGAAATGAATAGAGTATGCGAAAAAGTTGAAAAATCAGACCAAATCGTAGAAGAGATAGGTGCAGAATTAAAAAGAAAATTGAAAGAGAAGGGAATTATTGCAAAAATAGTGCGTAGAGAGGGAAAGTCTCCTGGAAGCCTGGGTTTAAAGGCTAAGGGGAGAACTGAGGAAATAATAAAATTGGGAATTATGAAACTTTGTATTCCGGAACATAATATTGATTATCTTGAAATTGTTAATCCTAAAAAATCAGTTCTTGCTAATCGTAATGCTTCTCCAAGGCCAATAAGATTTTCTCTTCTGGGAGCTGAAATGAATGTTTGGTTTGATAATGAAGAGAATAGATTATTGTTTAATCATGGTCATGGTCCATCTTCTCCTCTATACACATCGGACATGGAACCAACGAACAGCCCATTTGTGTTGGCTCCTGTAGAAAAAATTGCACATGATCTTGCTGCAGGAAGAATAATTATCCTGGGGTATGAAAAGAAAAATGGCAGAATAAGAACAGATGAAGCAACACTCACTAAAAAGGCATATGAAGCAGGAGACATACTGGCAGGATGCATACATAACGTATTGAGAAAACATGGGATAACTAATTTTGATTCAAAAACAAAAGATCACATCAAGGAACCGAAAAAAACAGGATATCGCGCAATACACACAGACACTAGTGCAGAAGGAATTATTCCTTTTGAATGGCAGATTATGAGCAAGGGAATGTATGTTTATTCAGAAGAAGGAGGGGCAGCACACTGTTTATACAAAGCAGGAGGGTTAACTCCTGAACAAACTGGAATTATTGTTGGAATCAAAGAAATTGTTTTAACCTCTTCAGCAGAAAGTTCTCCAGAAAAAGATAGAGGGGAAAAACTAGTAAAGTTCACAGTTAAAATTGGGAAGAAAAAACAAATAAGACAGCTTCCAGAAGGAAGATTAGTTATAGATGCGCTTGAAGATGCTGGAGTTGAGCTTAGCAAAGTTGCTTCATTGGAAGTGAACGGAGAAAGAAAGAGGATTCTCCATATCCCACTTACTGGATCATTAACAGTTGATGTTACATATACAAATAATCCAGAAGAGGCAATAATGAAAAAAAGCCTTGCAACGCAAATGCTTAAGATATGCCGTGGGCAAGTTACGAAAAAACAATTAAGAGAAATAATTAATGGGAATGGAAGAAAAAAATAATTATTCTCTCTTCTTTATTTTTGCAAAGTAGAAATATATGAGTATTAGTAGAACGATAATTCCAATAATTCCATAAATAATTAAATTCATGAGATTTCCTTCAACTGTAATCTCAATTGTTTTATCTTCGTATCCTAGTTTGGTTATTTTTATTTTAAGTGTTCCTTCATTTGGATTTTCAATATCAATTTTTTCACTTGCTTCTTTGGATTTTCCATTCATAGCCCACATAAAATTCTGGACTGCTTCCCCATTTTCCGCATCGTTGACGTAAATGATAATGTCTTCTCCTGATTTCACAGTTGGTTTATAATTTAAAGTAAATTCAGATTTCTGCAAATCAGTAACCCGAATAAGCATCAGCTGTGTTCCCTCAGCTTCTATTCCTGAGGAATCTACAACCTTGCATCCGACATATATTATTCCAAATGGATAATTATTTGGGTCTAATAAGTATTCAAAATTTCCTTCCTCATCTACTGAAATTGTTTCTTCTGATCCGCCATTTATACTTATGCTTGCCTGCGCCCCCCCATATGAAGAAAATATTTTTCCCTTTATATTAAGCTCTTTATAACCAACTTTTGTTTGTTCTTCTGGTTTAAGTAAAACACAGCTTCTGATTGTGGAAAGTGCGTATATGTTCTTGCCTGCGCTTACAATAAGATTATTTCCAGACTGGGTAATTTTCTTTATGGAATCCTTGGCTGTGTAACCCCATATAATTTCTCCATTTCCTCGATCAAAAGCAGTTACTTTTCCATCATTGCTTCCTACAATAATTACGTCTACTGTTCCTATTTTTGATGCAATTGGCTTTGAAAATATTCCTGCAGAGGTTTTTCCTTTCCAAAGGAGTTCCCCATCAGTTGCTTTTACAGCATAAAGATAACCATCATTGCTTCCTACATAAATAGTTCCCCCTTCAATTGCTACTTCAGAGGTTATTGCTCCTCCAGTCTTTGCCCACCATTTTTTTTCTCCAGTATTAAGGTCTACTGCGTATAGATAATGGTCCATTGCCCCAATGTAAACTGTATTTGCGTATACAACTGGTTTTGCATTCCAAAATGGTGCAAGTTTTATTTCCCATAAAAGAGTTCCAGCAGAACCAAATGCCATGAGCGTTTCATTTACCCCGACAATTATTTTTCCAGAATAAACTGCAGGTGCAGTATAGCTTCCCTTACCAGAGATAACTTGTTTAATTAGATTTCCATCAAAAGTGGATATTCCTCCGGTTGTAGAGAGGTATATTTTTCCCTCGGTTTTTTCTACTCCAAATACATTTGCACCAACACTGTCGCTTCTTTCTATTGTTCCGCTATCTCCGCTAATAGAAATTGTATGAATGGTTCCATTTCTGAGAACTGTAAGAACTTTTCCATTAAATTCAAGGATTGAAAGAATATCCTCTCCTAGGTTTGCTTTTATTAATTTTTTAGCTCCACTAATTAGATCTAGAGAGTAAAGATTTCCACTATATGTCCCAACAAGTATTTTATTTTTATAGATAACTGCAGTTGTTCCAATATCTGAATCAAGAGCAGTATCCCATAAATGCGAACAAAAAGAAATTGAAATAAATAGTAAAAAAAACAGGAAAAGAAGATTAGTCTTCATTTTATCCCAATAAAGAATCGTGCTCCCCTTTATTCACTTCCTTAAGCACTTCTTTCGCTGGTTTTCCATTAATGGTTATTCCAATGCTTACACAGCTTCCAAGGACTTCCTTTGCAACATCTTTTATGCTCTTTCCCAATGAACTTCCTTTTCTCTTTTTAGCAATTTCAGTTATTTTTTCCATTGAAAGGTCTCCTGCGGTTTCTTCTTTTGATTTTCTTCCTTTTTCAATGTGCAGTTCCTTTTTCAAAAGTTCTGCAGTAGCTGGAGCTCCAACTTCAACCTCAAAGGTTTTACTATCAGTTTGCACAATAACAGTTACTGGAATTTTCATTCCAGAGAAATCCTTTGTTTTTTCATTTATTTTTGCAATAACCTGGCCAGTGTTTAGACCCATTGGCCCTAATGCCGGGCCTAATGGCGGACCAGCAGTTGCTTTTCCTCCATCAACAATTGCGTTTATTCTTTTTTCCATATCCATAACCCCTAAATTTTTTCTATTCTTTTTCTTTTCTATCCATTTGGTTATGTATCAGGGGAAGTGCACTTCCCTTTCTGTTCAAGAAGTTGTTCTTGAGCATAGACTGAGCTGATTTTTAGCTCAGGATAACATCACCTTCTAAAAAAATTATAAAGCTCGATCTACACTTTCTATTTCTACTTGGCTAACTCCTGGAATACCAGATAGCTTGCCCTCTACTTCTTCTGTTCCGTTTTTTTCATCATCTATGAATACTATTTTGAGAATTTTTATTCCAAATCCTAATTCCTCGATGGATGTTCCTTGAAGTTTTACGATTTTTCCGATTTCTTCTTTTACTGCATCCATTCCACTAGGATCTTCCAGATATATTTTTGCTCGAATTATTGCATCTCCCATGTGATTACCTCATAATTATCTTAATGGGAGAGACTTTGAACTTTTTAGTTCAATCGGATCTCCCATGT
>CAYYPF010000061.1:0-6958 GCA_964473475.1 Microcaldota archaeon
CTCAGATAACTTCCTTTTAATATTTTCATATTTTCCACCTCACAACAACGCCATCTTTCCTGCAAGAGTAATTTCAAACTTCTCGTCCACGTATCCACTCTCCTTAAGTTCTTTTAAACCCCTCATTTCAAACAACCTCCCAATACCCTTTTCTGGCTGATCCAATGCGCTTCAGCAAGTTCTTCTTTTTAAGTTTAGCCACTATCTTCCATACTGCAGTAGGACTTAGGTTAAGCCGTGTGGCAATCTCAATATGGGTTATGGAAGTATTGGATGAAACAATACCAAAAACTTTCTTTTCGTTTTCACCCAACTTTTCACCCAACTTTTCACCCAACTTTTTACCCAACTTTTCACCCATGGCTTTTCTTGGAAAAACTGCAATAAACTGTCTTCCTACCTCCTTAAAAGTTGCATTAGGCTCTTTTGAAAGGATCTTCTTTATCCCCTGCCCCCATTTTTCTATATAATGAATACGGTGGAGCATATCTGCAATTAGCTCGTTCCTTCTTTCTGAAACCTTCTCTTTTATTATGCGATCGATAGTCAAACCGCCGTAGAGCAATCCAGGGCTCCGTATCTCAATCTTATCTGAAAAAATGGCTATATTCACAGAGTCAGGATTATAGTAATCCCGATGACAGAACGCATTTATTATTGCTTCACGCAGGGCTTCAGGAGCTATTTCAGGCACATCAATCCGTGCGAGTCCTTCTATTCGCATTCCAGTGTGGATATTTTTAAGGATATACTTCTGTGCTTCATCAATAAGATAAAATATATCTCCTTCATATTCTTGCATATCAATAGGTTCGCTGGCACCAAATACGGCACAGCGAAGTTTTGCATTAAAAAGAAACTTCTTTGGGTTCTCAGCAAAAAGAAGAATTGCTGTGTTTCTAAGTTTTCCATCTGTGATCAGATCAAGTTTAGCTAGTGAATTTTCAACAGAATCCGGTTCCAGGCCAGCTTTTTGAAGGAATGTATTAAGCTTATGCGCAGAAATATCCGCAAACACAGAATTTTTGCATACCTTATTATCCCATCTGAGCGCCTCCCTGTTTTTCTTTACAATCATACCTTCAAGAGCTCTTGCTGAAAGCGGTCGGTCCTGATCACTTACACGTATATATGCACGACCATAGGCAAAATAAGGCTTATCGCTGCCCCTGAATTTTACCAGAATGCATTTTTTGTCTTCTAATTCAATTGAATTAACTTCTGGATAAATTTTTGGCTCTATTCTTTCTGCAATAGTTTGGGAGATGTCGCGAAGCGTTTTATTATTGATGTCCTGGCCAATAATGTTTCCTTTATCAGTTACCCCGAAATAAAGCTCTCCTTCTTCATGTTTATTCAAAATGGCTGCTATTGATTTGATTCCCTCTTTTAGTTTTGAAGTGGATTTTTTCAATTCTATGGTTTCTGATTCCTTAAAAGTCATAGTAACCCCATCCTTCCCGCTAAAGTAATTTCAAACTTCTCGTCCACATATCCACTCTCCTTAAGTTCTTTTAAATGTTGATACAACATCCCGCGTGTCTTTTCCATTTTCTGTGCAATCTCAGAAATGGATTTCCCATTTCTTTTTGAGATTTCCTCAAGCAGTTCCCTTTTAGCAGTGCTTAACCCAAAACCTAACTTAGGAAGCTCAACAATGGAATTATCTTCTATACTATTACAAATTATCTTACTAACTAGTTCTGGCCTAGCATAGCACCCATACATTACCCCTTGGGAAAGAAGCTTCCATCCTCCTGAAACATTTACAATTAACTTATCATTTGAAAAACGGTTTGCGTTTTTCAAAAGTTTTGAATCGGGCGACCCCCGATTCAACTCTTCTTTTAGTTTCTCTAAAAGATCCACTGTTTTTTCTGCAACATCCAGCAAATCTGCACCTTTTACTTTTATAATCTCAATTACAGCAACCTTTCCATAAACATCCTTAACCTTTTCTATATCTTGGCTGACTTTTTCATTCTTTAAACTGTCTTCTGCAAGGATTAAAATTATCTTTTTAGGAGAGAATGCATGTGCTGAGGCAACCAAGGGCTGGAAGGAATAGAATGTGGAAATTAGGACTGTTTCATTCATGGATAAATTAATGGAATGATAAGTTTAAAAGGATAATGTATAGAAATAAACTATACATGGTGAGAAAATGATTAGACCGAAAACAGAGTATGTAAAGAAAAAATTAAAACAAACTAAATGGAAGAATAGGGATTATATCGAAGACCTTATGAAAATTGAGAAATTTATACTGGAATATAATGAAAGACCTCAGGGAATGGCCCATGCAATGATGATGCACAACTGGTGCGATACAGAGCATTTTTATGGAGAATATATACGAGAATACGAGCAGATATTAAAAGAACTCAAGCCAAAAAAATATAATAAATATGTTATTGAGAAGAAAAATTACACTGTGGAATCTAAAAAAGCGCAGGAAAAATGGGAAAATGAGGAGAAAACAAGAACAAAAAAAGAAAAAACTGCATGGAAAAAAGCTGGAGGAAAATCTTAAGGTGATTTTATGGAAAAAATAGAATATAGTAGAGAGGAAAAGAAGAAAGCATTAGAGGAATTCATAAATAGATATATGGAAGATCTTGCAAAAGAATAAATAGGCTATAGCAACTATATGGTTGTTATAGCAACAATTAAATACCCTCCATAGCATAAGAATATCATGAACCTGGATAAAAATTCAATATTCTCAACGAACTGGAGGATGTTTTACTGCCTTAAACCATTCCAATTTGATCCGAAAGGGGAGAAGTACGGTCTGGAAATAGAAAAAGGGATTAAAGATATGGGATTTGGAATATCACATGAAACAGTATTCACATACCTAAACCATTACTCTGAAACAGGAATACTAAAAAAGGAAAAAGCAGGAAGGCAGGCATTTTTCTCATTAAGGAAAGAAAATGCACTTCCAATAATGGCATTACTGGAACAAGATAAGACTAATTTATTCCTAAAAGAAAGCAAAAAGGCAATGGAACTAATGGAAATTTCTGAACTAATACAAAACTGTGAGTTTGCGCTTCTTTTTGGATCTGCAGCAAGAAGAGAAGAGAGAACAAGCAGTGATATGGATATTTTACTGGTGGATGGAAAAGTTAGTGAAGAAATAAAGAAAAAAGAATCATTATATGGAAAAATAAGCATCCATCCAATCTCAAAAAAGGAACTAAAAAAGAGATGGCATACTGAACCAGTTTACAAGGGAATATGGAGGGATAGGATTGTTTTAAAGAATCCTTCTAATTTCTGGAGTTTTGCATTGGAAGAGGGAGGAGCATGAGCAAGCTGGAAAGATGTTTCAAGGGAACACTGGAAACTTCAGCTAAATTAAATAAACAGAGTGTTGATCTAGGAGGAGCAAGGTTACACATTGAAAAGGCAGAATGGAATTTACATGCAGCTGAAAAAATGGCTGAAAATAAGTTCTTTGACTGGCAGATTGTATGCGCATATTATGCAATGTACCATGCAACTGTTGCTTCATTACTGATTATTGGGTTGGAAGCACTTTCACACGAATGTGCAATAGCTGGGTTTGAGGCATTTTATATAAGCAAGAAAGTTCCACAAGAATATTTATCTAATATGAAAAATGCAAAACAACTAAGCAGGGAGTATCTAAACAAATTAACTGATGCAAAGACTGAAAGAATCAGTGCTTCTTATGGGATTGGGGAAATAAAATCCCAGGAAGCGGAAAAGGTTATGAATAATGCACGGGCATTTGTAATTGAAATAAAAAAACTGCTCTATTCTGCCTCTGGGAATGAGTATATACAGGTGAAATGATGTTTAAGGCAATTCTCTTTGATCTGGATAATACTCTAATTGATTTCCTTACTTTCAAGAAAGAAACTGCAAAAGCAGCTTCAAAGGCAATGATTAATCAGGGCTTACCTGCAACAGAACTGGAAGTTTATGGAAAAATATTTTCTGTTTATGATGAAAAAGGAATAGAATACCAAAAGACTTTCTATGAAGTAGTGAAACAGTATAATTTAGAAATAAATTTAGCTGAAAAAATCCAGCAAGCTGGAATTCTTGCATACTTACAAAAGAAATTTGAGATTTTAAGACCTTATTCTATGGTTAAACCTACACTTAGAAAATTAAGGGAGAAAAAAATAAAATTAGGAATAGTTTCAGATGCACCAAGAAATAAGGCATGGCAGAGACTAATCTTAACTGGACTGGAAAATGAATTTGATTTTGTAATAACTCATTCAGATACTCAGGAATTCAAGCCTCATCCTTCTCCGTTTACTTTAGCACTTAAGAAATTAGGAGTTTCTCCATTCTCAGTTCTCTTTGTAGGGGATAATCCTTCTAGAGATATTAAAGGAGCTAAGGAAATGGGAATGAGCACTTGCTTGGCTAAGTATGGAACATGGAGCGGAGAGAAAGAGCCAAAGGCAGATTATGAAATAGAAAGGTTTGAGGATTTATTGAAGGTAATTGAATGAGCTACTTTGATTTTACTTACGAAGAAAAATTAATTTACTCTTGTGAGAACATAGATGATTTCTGGTTATGTCTAAGGAATCTCAGTTTATTGGTTGTAAAGCATAACTGGGATAATGGAAAAATAAAAGAGATATTCAAAGAAGATTCAGATAGAAAAAATAAAGCAGAATTTATTATAAATGACAGGATTGATTCCTTACAATTAAGAAGGAAAAATCCAAAGATGTTTAGTATTAGAAATAAGGATGAACTTCCAAAAAGGGCCTACGAGCCTGAGATTCCAGGAATTAAACCAGATATAGTAATTCATTCTCTTAAGGATGCTCAAAAACTTTCAGAAGAATCAAATTATGCCTGTCCAAACTGCAAGAGCAGGATGTTTTATGTGGATGGAAAAGATTTATGGTGTCCGGAATGCAATAAGTATATAGAGTATATAGAATAAGCATAATGAAGGTAATTGAATGCAAGTACACAACGAAAAAGTTGAATCTGGATTTAGGGGAACAATAATAGATTTGGAAACAATAGGTACTTTCGATTCTCGTTTTGATGATTCAAGAAGGTATACAAACATCAAACCAGTTATTTTTGGTTTTATTCACTCTAGTGGACTGGAGATACACTGCGCTAAAGCTCCCAATTCCATTAAGAGACTAAATAAAAAAATGGATGAAATTATCAATAGTTTGGCAAGACCGTTCTATGCGTTCAATTCAAATTTTGAAAGAGGCGTTCTATTCCACACTCTAGGCAGAAAGATTAATTTTGAAAAAGAATTAAATGCTCAAACTTACGAAAAGAAGGCACATGTTGTTTTTCAGCTTGGAATAAAACAGTATGATGATCCTTTTAATGACGATGGCAAGGCTTGCATGTGCGCTTGGGAAAAAGGAGAAATCAAAAAGGCAATTGCACATAACCGAAGTTGCTTATTAAAAGAAAAAGATATTCTATTGAAAAGAGGTTGCAGGGATCCGGATAGTATGCGATTTGTTAAGGTTGATTAATATGACTTCAATAACTATTTTTGGAGGAATAAATGAAATTGGAGGAAACAAAATCCTAATCCAGTCAAAAGAAGCAAAAGTTTTCTTTGATTTTGGGCAGTCATTCAGCTTACTGGATGAGTTTTTTGTTCCAGAGGCATATCTAAGCCCAAGGGACAGGTTTGGATTAAAGGATTATTTTGCATTAAACTTAGTTCCTAAATTAAATGGATTATATTCAGAGGAATCACTAAAATTTACAGATGTAAAATATCAAGAACCAGAATATGATGCAGTTTTCCTTTCCCATCCGCACATGGACCATTTCTCACATCTGGAATATTTAGATTCAAAAATCCCAATTTACATGGGAGAAACCACGGAGAGAATCCTTAGATCAACTCAAGAAACTACAAGAGGAACCAAAATATTCAAAGAAGATTCAATAATAAATCATTTCAGGACTGGAAGCAAAATAAAGATTAAGGATTTGACTATTTCCCCAATTCATGTGGACCATTCTGTTCCAGGTGCTTATGGTTTTCTTATAGATGCAAGAGATTCAAGGATTGTTTATTCTGGAGATATAAGAAGGCACGGAAAAAAGCCAGAAATGACTGAGGATTTCATAAGTTCTGCAAAGGAGTTTGAGCCAGAAATCTTAATTATAGAAGGAACAAGGGTTAGCCCAAGGGAAACTAGAAAAAATCATACTGAATCTTTTGTGGAAGAAGAAAGCAAAAAAGTAGTTAAGAAAAATAAGGGATTAACCCTGGGAATGAGATATCCAAAGGATTTGGACAGATTCCAGACATTCTATAAGATTGCAAAAGAAGAAGGAAAGGAAATGGTTATTTCCCAGAAAACTGCAAATCTTCTATTATATCTTAAGGATGATCCAATTAAGCTTCCTGATCCATTGAAAGATGGAACAATAAGGATATTCAATAGAGAGAAAATGAAATACGATAAATGGGAAAAGTGCCTGCAAGCACATTGTATTGATTCTGAGTACATAAAGAAAAATCAATCAAACATAATTCTTGAACTGGATTCCTATTATATGGCTGAATTAGTGGATATACAGCCTCATAATGGGGAAATAATCCATTCAATGAGTGAG
Source organism: Microcaldota archaeon (assembly GCA_964473475.1). GTDB lineage: Archaea > Micrarchaeota > Micrarchaeia > Anstonellales > Bilamarchaeaceae > CAYYPF01. The sequence goes on from CAYYPF010000061.1 coordinate 6,616, forward strand.
CCATTTGAAGAGGATCCAGTTTCTGCAATGGTTGATGGGGTTCTGAGAAATTGGGCAAATGCATTCAAAATGGGCTATAATCAACTGCATGCCTCAGGACATGCCTCAAAGGAAGAAATATTTGCAATTATAAAGGAAATAAATCCAAAGAAAGCTATTCCAGTACATACTAAGCATCCGGAATTGTTTAAGGAAACAGGAATTGAAATAGAATTAGCTGAGAAAAATAAGGAAATTAGAATCTAATTGGTTGAATATACGAGTAAAGAACACTTAGAAGAGTTATCCCAACAACCAATCAACTATAGGAACAAACTTTATTTTTATCCCCTCTATTGTCATT
>CAYYPF010000062.1:0-6802 GCA_964473475.1 Microcaldota archaeon
GAACTAAGAAAATGTACTACCAGCGATACATTTTTAAGCATTTTTGTACTATGGGTAATACATGAAAGAAATAATTAAGCGTTTAATAGTTGAATTTTGGGAGTCAAGACCAGAGTTTATTCCACGCTATAAAATACCAGTTGAATTAGTAACTGGAAAACATTCTCTGGTGCTTACAGGTCCACGACGTGCTGGAAAGAGTTTTTCTGTAAATGAAATCCAGCAACAGGTTGAAAAAGGCACATTTGTTGTTTTCCTGAATTTCGAGGATGATAGGCTGGAAGGATTTGAAAAAAAGCATTTCGATCTTATACTAGAGGCATACCAGGAGTTAAGACAGGAAAAGGCATTGCTATTTTTAGACGAGATTCATGTAGTCAGTGGCTGGGAAGTATTTGTAAGGCGCCTCGCAGACAGTGGGCATAAAGTTATCGTAACTGGTTCTAATTCAGAATTACTTAGCAGGGAAATAGCAGAAAAGCTTGGTGCAAGGTTTACAGAAATAACTATACTTCCGCTCAATTTCAATGAATTCTTAAAATTCAAGGGATTTGAAATCAAGCCAGAAACAGCATTCTCAAAAGACCGGTTCACAGTAAAAAAATTGTTTGAAGAATATCTTTCCTTTGGAGGGTTTCCAGAAGTAGCTCTTTTGAACAATGAGGACGCGAAACGCAAGGTGCTTCAAACATATTTTGACCTTGTTTTCTTCAAGGATCTGATTGGCAGGAAAAAACTGGAGAACGAGGAAATACTTAAATTCATAATAAAGAAAACCAGGGAAAATGTTGGCAATGTAATCGCTCCGCGAGCAATATACGCTGCAGCAAAAGAAGCTGGGATCGAAGTTGGACCAAATACTGTAGAAAAATACTTGAGTTACCTAGAAGAAGCATTCCTGGTGCTGCCCTGTTGTCCATTTGCAAAATCTGTCCTTAAACAAGAAAGAAAAAAGAGATTCTTCGTAGACAATGGATACCTGAAGCTTTTTGAGCTCAAAGAAGACAGAGGCTTAATGCTTGAAAATCTTGTTTTCATGGAATTGACAAAACAAGGTAAGAGCATTTGTTATCATCAAGGGAAAAAGGAATGCGATTTTATTGTGGATGGAAAACAAGCAATCCAAGTTACATATGAACTTTCTGGAGAAAATGAAGAAAGAGAAATTGAAGGCTTGCTTGAAGCAATGAAAGCATATGAATTGAAAGAAGGAGTAATTCTTACTTTTGATACTGAGAAAGAAATCAAGATTAAAAATAATAAAATAAAAATAATTCCAGTCTGGAAATGGTTAATTGACAGGGGCAAGAAGAAACAGTGAAAAAAATCTGGAAATTAAAATTGGATTGATTTTTCAAAAAATTCAACAAGAACTAATACGTGATTCAAGTACATATTCTTTTTTCTTGTGGTTCCATCTTTCGTGATATTCTAAGAATCTATTTCCTCCTAAAAATATTTCTGGTTCAAAATCGCCATGCGCTTCATAATAAACTCCAAATTCCCTAAGAACCATGGCCAATATGTCTCCAACCCCCAGCGGACCCTTTCCCCTCCACTCAGTATGTAAATGTGCAGAACTAACTAAGTCTAATTTTCCACCAGTTCGTGTAAGTATTAACTCAGCTGATTCTCTAAAACTTAAATCACATTGAATATGATTCGCTACTTCTAGATCTCTTGCTCTTTGATCAAATCCACCATTATGAAATTCAACTTCAAACACATCTGCACTATTGAGATCAACAGTCCAAACCTCTGCACCCATTGCGCGAAGTACTCTTCCAAACGGAGGTCTCCATCCACATTCTAAATCAAGGACCTTTATTCCCTCAAATACTCTTCCTTCTATCAAATATTTTATAAGTAATTTTTCAATTTTATCAAAACTGGAAGCCGAGGTAAGTAATCGCATTAATTCAGTTACATTTGGATGAAAATTAGCAGCTAGAGCAAAGAGCAATTGATTTACTACTAGCGGACTATTAGTGCAAGTTCCTGTACCAATGTAACTAGAACAGCCCCCGTACTCCCGTAAGTAGGACAAAGAACTAATTGCTGAAAGTTTTTTTCTAAAGAACGCCTTCCTTTCTCTAACTACTTCCATCTGCTTATCCATGAGTTCCTTAGATCTCTTTTCCCGATGCAACATAACTAATTTTGTGTCAAATAAAGCTTAAGAATGTATAGATTAATTTAATAACTCTGGACTAACTAACTGTAACCTTTTTAAAGTATAACCCTCATTATACTTACCATGATTATACCTAGACCTAATGAGACAAAAAGGATTAATGAAACCAAGAAATGGGTGCTGATTTACGGTAGGCGCAAGACCGGAAAGTCATTTTTAGTCGAGAACTTCACGAAATACGACGATTATTTTTTCGTGAAGCGAGATCGTAGTATCATTTCCAAGAATGATGGAAAAACAATCTCCTATGAAACGTTCCTGGCCCTGCTTTCAAGGGAACTTGCAGATGGAAAAATCATTGTCGTGGATGAGTTCCATAGATTAGGGGATGATTTTCTGGATTTTGTGCACTCAGCAAAGAAAACAGGCAAACTAGTATTGGTTTCTTCCACATTGTTTCTCTCAAAAAAGCTGGTTGGAGTGCGTTCACCTATACTCGGACTCTTTGCAGAGAACCCCGTATGGATAATCAGCCTTAGGGACTGCATTGCGGCGCTTAAGGGAAGAAAATTGAGCAAGAAAGAGCTGGTAGAACTTGCAATATTGCTTCGTGAGCCTATAGCCATAGATTATTTTGATGCAGCATCTTCTTCCAAAGAACAGTTTGCAAAGGTAATTGAAGGATCAATAAAAACCATTCCTGCCCTTGTAGGGGAAATTTTCATAGAAGAAGAAAGGACATTATCTCGAGTATATGAAGCTATACTTCGGGCGATTGCAGATGGAAAGATAACCACTGGAGAGATTAGTAGCCAGCTTTTCTCCAGAGGTTTAATACCCAAGGATGATTCCAGCATAGTCCAGCAATATCTGGCTAATCTCACAGATTTTGGGCTCATAAAGAGATTAGATATTCATGGAAAAAAGAGGTTTGCTTTCAAACATGCTTCGCCCCTTGTTCGTGTCTTCTATTATGCAGATGAGAAGTATAATATCTCTGAAAAGCAGGTAAGTAATGAGGAATTATCAAGAATAATCAATGTACTTCTGCCAAGAGTGGTCGAGGACGAGATACGGTCATTTCTTGCCTCAGAATTAAGCCTGGGTGAAAGTATAATTGAAGATAAAGATTATGATGTTGATGCATGCCTAATAAAATTCAAGAAACCTGAAATTGCAGTGGAAATAAAATGGAAGGACAACATTTCCAGAGAAGATATTGAAAAAGCTGAGAGAACTCTTGATTTGGTTAAGGCAAAAGAGAGCTGGCTGTTTGTACCTGATAAGAAGATGGTTAAGGAAAAAACCAAACTGAAAATAGTAGATATCTCTGATTTTATACAAATCTAGAGAAAACTAACTAATATAGAAATCCCAATCAATGAAACAATTGTACTCACAGTTACAAGTTCCACTGCAAACTCAGTTTCTATTTTAGCAATAGACGCATAAATAATTGTAAGCATTGCACAAGGAAGAATTGAGCATATAAGTACAATATCCCTGGTTGCCCCAGTAAATCCAAATAAGCTTACAATTGAGAATCCAATAATCAATCCAAAAACTATTTTCATTGCTGCAATTATTCCAGCTAATTTTTTCTCTTTTATTTTAAACTGCAATAATCCTCCAGTTGCAATCATTACTAGAGGGGTAGTTCCAGCACCCAAATAAGCTATTGTATTCATTATTGGTGTGCCTAATTGAATAGAATTACTGCTCACTATCAATCCAATAATTACTGCCCAAATTCCTGGAACAAATAATACTTTGCTTGCATTTTTGAGAATTCCTTCTCCTTTTGAAGAACTCACAATCCAATAGCCAAGTGTATACGCAATAACTGCAGCTCCAATATCAAATATTCCTGTTTTTACAATTCCCTCCTCTCCATACAATGCACCCATAAGAGGTAATCCTAAGTATGCAGTATTAGCCATCATTATTCCCAGAAGCATAATCTTTTTCTTATTCTCAGGAATATTCATCTGATTAAATACAATTTTTCCAATTATAAAAAATGAAATCAATACTAATGCTCCAGAAATTGGAAGCATAATCATTTCCTTGCTTAAATTAACCTTAACCATTGAAGAAAATAGGGTTGCAGGCAAGGTTACGTAAAATACAATATTCAAAAGTAATCTGGATTTTTCAAAATCTAGAACTTTTCTCACTCTAAGTAAGTATCCAATTGCAATCAATATAAGTAAGGGAAGAATTTTCTCAATTAGAAGCATTTATTTTACCCCATATAATTCTCTATACCCTAGAAATGCCTTATAGATTTTCTCATCTACAACTAGCTTTCCCTCAACCTTATTCTTTCTCAAATACTCAAATATATTGCTTATTTTCTCAATTGAATAAACCGGGATTCCAGTTTTCTCAGTGAATTCTTCAGTTGCTAGTTTACTCTCTCCTGACACGATGTGACGAGTGTCGCACCTGGGTTTCTCTGATGGCGACACCGAAGCCCCCACTGGGTCGTCACACCGTGTCACAACCTCTTCCCTATCCACTGCAATAAATACTGCTTTTATTTCTGCCCCAAATATGGATTTTACCTTCTCAATTGCCTCTTCCTTAGTTCCTCCAGTAGTCATTACATCATCAATTATTACAATTCTAGAATCCTTAGTTATTTGAGAGCCTACAAATGCACCTTTATCTCCATGAGTCTTTTCTTCTTTCCTATCAAATACCCATCCAACTTTTCCCATTGCAATTGAAGCTGAAACTGCAAGTGGAATTCCCTTGTATGCAGGTCCAAAAATAATATCCAATCCTTTTGGAAATGCCTCATTCATTCTTTTTGCAAAGAATTTTCCAAGCTCAGAGCTGCTTTTCCCATTGCAAACTGCTCCCATATTTATGAAGTAAGGAGACTTTCTTCCACTCTTAAGAGTAAATTCTCCAAACCTGATTACCTGGTTTTTTACTAGAAATTCTATAAATTCAATATTCATTTGCTTCACCTAATCCATAACCTATTAATATTACTTATTTTATATTCTTACTGTTAAGTGAATACTAATGGCCAATGTACTTGCGCAGAAGCAACCCTCAGATTCCAATACTAAATCCATTGAGGATAATCTCAGAATGGTTAGAAATGCACATTTTTCTATTTTTGAAGAGGTAAAAGCCAGATTGGATGTTGTGATGAATGCCACTTATTACTATGTAAGAGATGGTCTTCCAGAAGATTCTCAGAAGAAATTTAATCCCCTGATGCTGCTTACTTTTGATTCTTTCTTTAAATTAAATGAACTTTCATTGGATAAGTGCAATACTCTAAAAGAACCATCTAAAGGAGAACTAGATAATTATTTTGAAATGCGAGCCCATCTTCTTGCTGCAAGTGATTTTCTTTCAAAAGGCCTTCCTGTGAATGCAGCAAATGAATTAGTTGGGGCATTAGGAGCTCTAAAAACTGAACCTCAAAAAATTAAAAGTTCTAATGAACTTTCCTCTTTCTGGAAGAATTATTCTTCAGTAATGAACTATTATAAAGAAATGTTTAGAATTGCATTTCCAGATACTTATAATCCAAATGAATCAGATAAATTCACTTCTGCAATAAGTAAAGTAATTGATTTTGAAAGTGAAATTATTGATGCATATAAGCACAATGATCTTGAAGATGCAAAAGAGACCTTGTTTTCTTTTGAAACATTCATGAAAGAATTTGTAGTTTCCAGAGCCAGAATAACCCCGGTTTAGTTAAAGGTAAATAGTATGAATGCAATTTATTTGGAAGATTCTTATCTAAAGGAATGTGATGCAACAGTTAAGTCAGTTAAGGAAAAATTTGTAGTACTTGACCAGAACCTGTTCTATCCAAAAGGAGGGGGTCAACAATGGGATACAGGAAAATTAATTAGAGGAAATGAAGAATTCAAGGTAATTTTTGTTGGAAAATTTGAAGGGGAAATTTCTCTTGAAGTAGATAAAGAAGGTCTAAAAGAAGGAGATAAAGTCCATTGTGTTTTGGATTGGGAAAGAAGATACAAGCATATGAGAAGCCATACTGCTGGCCATGTACTTGCATCCATTTTTCATAAGGAAGCTGGCGTACTAATTACTGGAAATGAAATTGCAGAAGATAAGGTAAGGTTTGATTTTGCACTTGAAAATTTTGATCGGGCAGTTCTAGAGAACTGTATAAAAAGAGCAAATGAAGAGCTGAAGAAAGATGTTGAACTTAAATTCTATACGCTTCCTAGAGAAGAAGCTATGAAAATTGAGGGGATAGTTAAGCTTGCAAACGCACTGCCTCCGAGTGTGCAGGAACTCAGAATTGTAGAAATTCCAGGAATAGATATTCAGGCAGATGGAGGAACTCATGTAAAGAATCTGAGAGAAGTTGGAGAAATTGAACTAATTAAATTGGAAAATAAAGGGAAGAATAATCGGAGGATTTACTTTAGGTTAAAATAGCTCATTAAATTTAGAAACAACCCTCTTCCTGAGATTATAAGTATTTGCAAATTCAGAATAAGCAAGCCATCCTTCCAAGCTTTTCACAACCTCAGTTCTATTCATTTCCCCATTTTCATACTTCTGCTTAAATTTGTCCAGACGTTTCCAGACTCTTTTTGAATTGCTTTTCTTCAGTAATCGATATTTTGGGAATATTCTAAATCCAAGGAATGTTATGCCTCG
>CAYYPF010000063.1:0-3238 GCA_964473475.1 Microcaldota archaeon
AAGAAAAAAATAGAAAAATAAGAAAAAAATAGAAAAATAAGAAAAAAATAGAAAAATAAGAAAAAAATAGAAAACAAAAAAACAAAAGAAAAGAGTATGCAATTAGAATTACATACCGCCCATACCTCCAGGCATTCCTCCTGGTGGCATTGCTGGTGATTTTCCTCTTGAGCTTATAATATCATCAATCCTTAGGACCAGTCTTGCTGTTTCTGTTGCTGAGGAAATTGCCTGTTTCTTAACCTTTGTAGGCTCAAGTATTCCTTTTGCCTTAAGGTCATCAACCTTTCCTTTAATTACATCAACACCAAAGTTTGCCCCTTCCTTAGAATTGTGCTTGCTCTTCAAGGAAACAAGGGTATCAATTGCATCCATACCTGCATTTTCTGCAAGTGCGCGTGGAATGGATTCAAGAGCTTCAGCAAATGCCTGGATTGCTAATTGTTCCCTTCCTCCAATCTCATTTGCATAAGAACTGAGGCCTTTGCTTAATGACATCTCAATTGCCCCTCCTCCAATTACGTAGCTTCCGTCTTCAAGTGCAGTGGAAACTGCCCCAATGCAATCAACTACTGCACGTTCCACTTCACTCACAACGTGTTCAGTTCCTCCTCTTACGAATACGGTTACGCTCTTTGGATGCTTGCATTTTTCTACAAAGACCATGGATTCTCCTGAGATTTTCTTTTCTGTAACATCTCCAGCTGAGCCTAATTCTTTTTCAGTTAAACCATCAAGGCTGGAAATAATTGTTGCTCCAGTTGCTCTTGCAAGTTTATCCATATCGCTTTTCTTAACCCGTCTTACAGCTACAATTCCGTCCTTTGCTAAGTAATGCTGTGCAAGATCATCAATTCCTTTCTGGCAGAAGATTACTGTTGCTCCGGATTTCTTAATTGTATCAACCATTTCCCTGAGCATTTTTTCCTCTTGCTTGAGGAAGCTTTCCATCTGCTCTGGAGAGGTAATCTGAATCTTTGCATCTGTTTCAGTTTTCTCGATCTCTAATGCTGAGTCAAGCAATGCAACTTTTGCATTTTGTATACTTTTAGGCATTCCTGAGTTTACAATCTCCTTATCAACAACTACCCCATTGATTAAGGAAGTGTCCTGGATTTCTCCGCCTGCCTTTTTCTCAATCTTAATTAATTCAGAATCAATGTAGAATTTTCCATCTTTCTTTTCTCCTACGAGCTTGATTGCGTCTACAACCATCCTGCAGATTGCTTCCTTTTCTTTTTCACTTCCAATTCCTTTTGAACCAACTGCAACCATTGCAATTTTCATTAAGATTTCAGTATCTTCTAAAGTAACTGCATGGGAAAGTTCCTTCAATAATGCAACTGCCTTTCTTGAGGCTAATTCATATCCCTTAATTACAGTTGTTGGGTGAATATTCTGCTCCAGCAGATCTGCTGCTTTTTTGAATAAATTTCCAGCAATTACTACTGAGGTTGTTGTTCCATCCCCAACTTCTTTATCCTGGGTTTTAGCAATCTCAACCATTAATTTTGCAGCTGGATGGTCAACGTTCATTTCCTCTAAAATCGTTGCTCCATCATTTGTAATTACAATATCTCCTAAATCGCTTACAAGCATCTTGTCCATTCCTTTTGGACCCAAAGTTGTCTTGATTATATTCGCTATTGCATATCCAATTGCAATGTTTACTCTCATTGCATCCCTTCCTAATATCCGCTCTGACCCTTCTGGGAGAGCTTCTTTACTCATTCTAGACATAGTTTCACCTCAAATATTTTAACCAATTTATAGTATTTCTTTTACTTTGTGTATTTATAGATTAAAGACACTAAAGAATTGGTAGTATTTTTATGCACGAAAATCTTTAAAAGATTACTTCTTTGCATTTCTTTTCTTTTCAGCTGGGATTTTAGGAGCTAATTGAGGTTTGGGTTTCTTTTCATCCTCATTCATAGAGTAGATGTACCAGGTAACAACTAAGGAGAGAAAGAAGGCTGTAAGCATAGAAATATCCAGGGTTAGATCAAGTTCTGGAACCAAGATTGCTGCAAGGGAGAAAAATAGGATGAATATTACAAAATAGAGCAAAGCATGGAGAAGTAGTCCCTTTTTTCCTTGTTTAACTAATTTATTAGGAAACATATTCATTGAATCGGATTTTGAAAAGGAACTCGGGTTCACTGGCTTTAGTGATTTTGATGATTTTATTGGTTTTGACTTCTTCATAGTTAAGAGAGTACGGCATTGCAAATTAAATACTATCTTCTCAGGCATTTAGAGTCTTTTCTTATTATCAACTAAAAACGCTCTCTTAGCTCATAATTAAGTACCGCTCAGCTAAGGATTGGGCAACAATAAGGTTTTAATTTTCAACATGCCAGAAATTACCTAATGGATTTAGGTAAAAGATTAAGAGATGCACTTAGAACGCTTGCTGGAAAACCTTACATAGATGAGGAAGAGGTAAAGACACTCATAAAGGAAATTCAAAGAGTACTCATCTCCTCAGATGTAAATGTTAAGCTAGTTTTTGAACTTTCAAAAAATATAGAAAAAAATTCATTGGATAAGGAAAAGAGAAAGGAACTTACACTTAAGGAGCACGTATTGAAAGTAGTTTATGATGAGTTAACTGCACTAATGGGAGAAAGTTATACTCCTAGATTGGATAAGCATAAAATTCTCATCTGCGGGCTCTATGGAAGTGGGAAATGTGTTCATAAGAGCACTAGGATTCCTTTATCTAATGGAGAGATAAAAACGATAAAATCGATATATGATACTAATAACTCCGGAGAAATAGAAATTGATGATGGATATTTCATAGATTGTGAAAAAAATGGCCCTGAAATTTATGCTTTCAATCCAGAAACATTAAAAATTGAGAAAAAAAAGGTTTCGAGACTATGGAAATTAAAAAAAGATAAAAAATTAATAAAGGTAAATCTAGATAATGGAAATAATCATAATATCATAGTAACTCCAGAGCACCCTTTTTTCATATTGGAAAATGGAGAAGTAAGGCAAATTAGAGCAGATGAACTCAAAGAGGGAATGTCTATTGCAACCGCATCATCTTTAGAATTCGAAAGGAAAGAATTAGTAAACCTAAGAGACCGGATAAAAAAGGAACTCTCTGAAGATCACAAAATCAATGAATTTGAGGAATTTGTCTCTCTAAAACCAAAAAGAAAGGGTAGTGGAGGTGGAGTTGCTAGAGAAATACGTGTTCCAACATTGGTCAGCCAAGAACTGT
>CAYYPF010000063.1:3248-6777 GCA_964473475.1 Microcaldota archaeon
TTATGTTGAAGTCACAAACAATGACGAAGAAATATTGCAACGATTGAGTGAACTGTCTGAAAAATTGTTTGGATTGAAAGGTAAAGTAAAAATAGACAAACGAAATGCAGTTAAGAAAATACGATTCTCATCAAAATCATTAGTTGTTTATCTGAATAGAGTATTTGGCCTAACTATCGGTAAAAAAAGCGATAAAATAGAAATTCCATCAACAGTTCTACAATCCCCAAATGAGATAACTAAATACTTTATACGTTCATATTTCGATACTGATGGATATGTGGAAAAGGACTCTAGACATATTGAATTCTGCTCAGCAAGTGAAAAATTTATTGGAGAATTGCAATTACTTCTATTGCGATTTAGAATTTGTCCGAACAGATCCATAAAAACAGTAGACGGAAGAGAATACCATAGACTATTTATAAAAAGCCAGGATGTTGAAACATTCTCTGAACAAATTTCCTCTGTATTGAAAAGAAAAAGAGAGAGATTGGAGAGAGCAAATGGAATTGCGCTTCAACAAGGCCCAGGAAAGCAGTATATGATAAATGTCGGAGGATTACTTAAAAAAAATAGAGAGGCAATGGGAATTTCAATAGGGGAACTCCAAGAACACGTAAATTCATATGGAATATATGAAAATTCAGGAAATATTTCTAAAAAGGCTCTAGTAAAGTATTTGGCAGCATTGAATAACTGCAGAAAAAACTGGATTCCTGTTTTGGATGGAGTATATTTGGACCAATGGCCCGAGTTAAAAGAGAATTACTCTTCTGGATGGATAAATGCAACAGTAGGCAGATTGTCAGACCAGGGATTTGTTGAAAAATACCATAATAAATTTTGTATAACTGAAGAGGGCAAGAGAAAATTATTTGAAGTAAATTACTTTGATGAAATAAATTTTGAAAAATTAAATAAACTTGCAAATTCGGAAGTATGTTGGATCAAAGTAAATAAACTTGAAATAGTAGAAAAAGAAGAATTCGTATATGATCTAACGGTGGAAGATTTACACACATTTATAGCTAATGGGATAGTCGTTCATAACACTACTTCAATTGGTAAACTTGCAAATTATTACAAAACCAAGGGAATGAAAGTAGGAGTAGTTGGAGCAGACTGTGATAGGCCTGCAGCAAAGGAGCAATTAGAGCAATTATCCAAACAAGCTGGGGTTGTATACTATACAATTAAAGAAGAAAAGAATAGTGCAAAGATTGTTCAGGATGCAATAAATAGATCCAAAGAGGATATTCTAATTGTAGATTCTGCTGGAAGAAGCGGATTAGATTCTGAACTTCAAAAAGAACTAAAAGAAATGGATGAAATTCTCAAACCAGATGAAACTTATCTAGTTGTAAGTGCAGATATTGGACAGGTTGCAGGCAAACAAGCTGAAGGATTCAGGGAAGCAGTTCCAATCACAGGGGTAATTGTAACTAAATTAGAAGGAAGCGGAAAAGGAGGTGGGGCCTTAAGTGCAGTTGCAGCAACTGGAACTAAAATTGCATTCATAGGAGTTGGAGAAAAACTAGGGGATTTCCAATTATACTCAGCTGAGAGATTTGTTGGAAAGTTGCTCGGGGTTCCAGACCTTAAGGGATTAATGGAAAAGATTGAGGTTCTGCAGAAAGAGGAAGATTTGAGTAAATTACAGAAAGAAGAATTCAACTTAGAAACATTTTATGAACAGTTAAAGGCTGCAAAAAAAATGGGACCACTTGGGGATATTTTAGGAATGCTAGGAATGTCTGATCTTCCAAAGGATAAGGTTCATGAGAGTGAGGGAAAACTAAAGTCCTATGAATGCATGATTAATTCTATGACTAAGGCTGAGAAAAAAGACCCTTCCTTAATTAAGAAAAGCATGCCTAGAATGGAAAGAATTGCAAAAGGCTCAGGAAGGAGTGTTCAAGAACTTAGAGAATTCCTTTCCCAATTTGAGAAAATGGAAAAGATGGTTAATAAATTCCAGAAGGATCGCGGATTTAAGAAAAAACTAGAACAAATGATGAAGAGCGGAAAGTTAAATTTACCTCCTGGAATGAATCCTGGGATGTAACCACATATAACAACTTTTAAAAACCCTTTCCCTCTAAAGAATCTTATGAAGAAACTAAGTATTAGAGCTATTGCTCCCTGGGTTATTGGAAAACCCAGAAGAGAGGCTGCACTGAAAAAAATTAAAGGAGCATTAGAAAAATACAGAGAACTAAATCGAAAAGTTGAAAGAGTAAATGCAGACAGGGCAATAAGAGAGATATCCTGCCTAATTGAATTAATACATACTGCATATCCCCAAACAACACAGACAATATGTTTTGAGTTAGGTAGAGGAAATGGAAAAAGCCCACTGCTAAACTTAGAACTCCAGATGGTAAGAGAAGGAGGGCAACCGCTCGATGTTATGCTAACAAACTTGAGGATATTAAATGCCAGGATTGATGATGTTATTGAAAATACGGACAAAGTTAACTCAATAATTGGAAGGGCAAAGGAAGGCATGAAAAAGACTATTGATGAATTGACAAAAACAATAAACAGATTACAGTCTGGAATAGGGAAAAATGCAGGAATAACCGGAGCACTTGGGCTTGTTGCTTCTGCAGTTGCTGCAGCTGAAAGAGCCTGGCTTGTTTTGGGTATTTCTGCAGCAGCCACACTTGCAATAACTGGTTATGCTGAAATTAAGAGAAGAATTGCAAACAAAAAGGCAGTAGAAAAAATAGAATGTGCGGATTTGGAAGGAAGATGCTCAAGCTTAGAACGCGTATTGGATGCAGAAAAAACTGAGCTGGAAATACGAGTAGTAAGGGCAAATGAAGGAGTACTGAAAATAATTGATACGATTCTTCCCATGGTTCCTAATGAAGTAGCAGAAAGCATAAGAGCAAGGGTGTATCCTGAGACAGAAATGTTTTCTGTCTCAATCTATGTCAGGAACGACGCATCGTTCCTGAGCATGTTAAGAACGAATCGTCGTTCTAAACATACTGAACCATCTCTAAGACACCAATACCGAAATCAGCATTACTTAGTTGGTTCAGTATACCCAATTAAGAGATATTAACGGTGGATGAAATGAATTCAAAAAAAGGTATAAAAAAAGAACTTGCAAAACCTCCAAGTAGAGCCAAAAAAAGACTTATGTTTAGTGTAATTGCAGCAATGCTTTCTACAACTCCTGGATGTCAGGGGAATGCTTTTTTCTATGAAGCATGCGATTGCTCTTGCAAAGGAGAACCAGATGCTTCTCCTCAGAATTCTTCAGATTCGAGCAAATGGACAGATGCAGAACTAGGCCCTTGTAATCCTTATGCACTTGCAAGTGGAAGAACTGGAATTGGAGAGGAACTTGAATTAAAAAAAGGAATACTTGGATTTATTGTGAAGGTAATTTCTATAGATTTAAGTAATTATGAAGTAACTGCAGATATTCTAACTCTTGGTGGAAAGGAGAGTAAAAAAGGAGTAAAAATTGGAATAGGAGAAGAAATAAAAGAAATTGTAGAAGTTGCATCTG
>CAYYPF010000064.1:0-6765 GCA_964473475.1 Microcaldota archaeon
ACTAAAAAGTTTGATACTTATTTTACTAATGAGAATCCTTTACCTGCTGAGGCAACTAAAGAGAGTCCTCCGGAAGAGGTTGTTCAGGAACCAGAAGGAAATAAAGAAATGGAAGAATAAAAAAATAGATAAATAGGAGTATTATTTAAACAAATTTACTTTAACTTAACCAGTAATTTCCCTAATATTTCTGGTAGCGCCTGTAACGGTTCCAGAGTTTTGGCTAAATATCTCATGGCGCCCACGCCTTTACTTGTTTGTTCCAGCATAAGGCAATTTGCCAAAGTATTTAGTGAGATTATTCTAACCAGATGGGGATTATCTAAATCGAATAGTTCTGTAGCGCGAATATCTTTAGGAAAATTCTTATAGCAAAAATCATTAGTATGCAGGTTATTTAGGTATTGGACTAGACGGTCTTTTACGTCTCTAATCTGGGTTTCCTCATCTGCCCTAACTGCAACTATTACTCTCTTTTGATTTTCAGAATCATTTATTGCATTGCCATTTTCTATACCTTGCGCAATAAGAAAGGAGATTACTTGCGCCCGCATGCCAATTTCTTGCAAAGGAGAATCAGATTCGAGATAAAACTTCTTTTCGGCCATGCAACTCACAACACAATAGTTATAACAAAGACAACCATTATATAGATTATTATGTGTCTAATTTTTAAATATTGTGTGTTGTTCTCTGAGTTGCGCAACACGCTCAATTGCATTTAAAAAAAGAAAGTGCACCTGAAGCAGGGCTCACCAAGAAATCGGTGGATTTCTTGTGCGTCTTGAAATTTAGAAAATTTCAAGGACGAGGGGAATATTAGAGTCTTTGGGCGGAATATTTATAAATATGCACTTACTGAATATTCAATAGGTGAATACATGAGATTCATAGATCGTAAAGATGAAATGGAAAAACTTAAAGAGTACAATAACCTTTCAAAAAAGCAGCTTATGTTTATTGCAATTTCAGGTTTAAGGAGAGTAGGTAAAACAACACTCATAAAAGAATTTATAAAAAACAAAAAATCGCTTTATTTCTTTGTTTATGAATCAAAAACTTCTGCAGAATTATTGAAAGAATTAAACGAAGAACTTAAAGCAAAAAAGATAATAACCGAATTTGAGGCAATAACTTCATGGAAGCAGTTTTTTGAAATCTTATTTTCAAGATGTTCAGGGTATACAATCATTTTTGATGAATTCCAGAATTTTTATTCAGTAGATAAATCTGTTTTTTCAGTATTGCAAAAAATATGTGATGAAAATAAAAATAATAAAATAAATCTGATTATTCTTGGATCACTGATTGGATTGTTCAAGAAAATATTCGAGAATAAAAAAGAGCCATTGTATGGAAGAATCAATAGCAAGCTCAGATTAAATCCTTTTACATTAGGATACAGCATTCATGCGTTAAAACATCTAAAATACGAAGATTTGCAAACTATGTTAGAGATATGTGGAATTTTTGGTGGTTATCCAAAATACTATGCAGCAATAGAACAATTTGGACTTTATGACAAGAAGATCTTTGAAATAATAGAATATTTGTTTATACAGGAAAATGCACCATTGGAGAATGAAGTTGTTGACATTTTGAGACAGGAGTTTGGAAGAAGAAGTTCTCTTTATTACTCAATACTTAATGCAATAGCTTCAGGAAAGACAAAATTAAATGAGATAGCGACTTCAACAGGCATGAAAGAAAGTTCAATAACAAGGCATTTGGCAGAGCTTGAAGAGAAATTCGAGCTTATCAAAGCCATGAAACCTATAGGCAATAAGAAAAATACACGATACTGTATTCAACATCCATTGATTTTGTTCTGGTTTAGGTTTGTTTACAGTAAATTCTCAGAGTTTAAGCTGAAAAATACGAAACAAACAATGCAAACAATTAAATCTGAGTTTAACAGTTATTTTGGCAGAAGATTTGAAGAAATTGTAAGAGAAAGCATTGTTGAGATGAATAAGCAAAATATGCTTCCACTATCAGTAGAATATCTAAGTAATTGGTGGGGTTCAAAAAGAGAAGAAGGAGAACGAAAAGAAATTGAAATTGACCTGATTGCACTGGATGAAAAAAACAAAAAAGCAATGTTTGTAGAGTGTAAATGGAAGGAAAATGTTGATGCGCAGAAAGTGGTCAACGAATTAAAAGAAAAAGCAGGGTTTGTCAAATGGAATAATAATAAGAGAAAGGAATACTTTTGTATCTTCGCAAAATCCTTTAAGAAAAAGATAAATGAAAATAATATCCTCCTGTTTGATTTGAAAGATTTAGAAAAGATAATTGATAAGCAGGGCTAGGGGAAAATATTAGAATCTGAACCGCGTTTCAGTTCTTAAACAACTTGTTGAATCTAGCGACGGCTTTTTTTCTAAGGGTATACGTGTTCACATACGTGTATTTTTCAAATCCAGAGGTTGCTCAGGAACCGCAGGAAGAAGAGGGGAAGGTAAGGATATTGCCTCTTACTGGTCTAATTGGTTCCTCTTCACGCCTCCAGCTCTCAAATCGTCTTAGAACATGAGAGGGAACTACCAAATCTCCAATTGTGCATCCAACAATAGGGGGAAAGCTCATTAGAAAAGTTCCGAGTGCTAAAACACTTGCCTGATTAGGATTGGATAAACTAGAATGAACAACAGGCACTATTATGGCAGAGGAAAATGTAAGTCCGGTTAACAAACCT
Source organism: Microcaldota archaeon (assembly GCA_964473475.1). Taxonomy (GTDB): domain Archaea; phylum Micrarchaeota; class Micrarchaeia; order Anstonellales; family Bilamarchaeaceae; genus CAYYPF01. The sequence goes on from CAYYPF010000064.1 coordinate 2,699, forward strand.
GCATGGCGCAGGAAGAATGCAGAGATTGGATGTTTTGAAACCAAATAGCCTTCCATCATTTCTTTTACAATCGGGCTTCCTTCTTCAATGGGAACTTTTCCAAGATTCTGAGTATGGGGGATCAGCTCTCTTAAACGAGGACACTTGGGCTTGCCTACAGGCATTTCCAGTTGCTCTCTTGCTGTTCTCCACAAGTGCTCTCCTTTTTCTATTCTTTTTAGTCTGGATCCAGAAGGGTGCTTTCTTCTCATCCTGTCCCAGAACGTTTCCCCCTCTGCTTGAAGGCAGTATTCACAGAATTTTCTTTGTATGGCACTGTTAACAGTTCCGAATAAAGGCAAAGATAGGAAGATTGAGGTGAAAGCTGAAATAATGGAAAAAGAGAACCAATATATAGGAACATTCCCTGGATTCAGTACCGAAAAAGTCGCGATTGATCCTGCCCAGAATGGAAGAGATGCGGAAATAATCGGATGCCTGTAAAACCAGCCTGCGAGCCTAGGTTTGGAATAAGAATAGCCTTCAGTTACAATTACATCAATATCTGACGCAAGAACGAGATGATCGAGTATTCTCGCACAGAGAACCTCCTCTTTTCCCTGGAAAGGAAGCGATGGGTTTGGGGCTCTTTCAAGTTTTTCTTCTATTCTTTTCCAAATCCTGTTCCTTTTCCTTAATCGCATTTCCTTTCGTTGGTTTAGTACTAATGAGATAGTTTTCATGTTCACACATGTATAACTTATTCATAACTTATATTTAATTGGTTGTTGTGGAAAAAACACAACAATTTAAAGATTTCCGAGCATAAGATAAACATGGAAAAAGCAGCAGTGGTGCTAAAAAAGCTGGGAATAGGAGAAAGGGAATGCAAGGCATATCTGATATTACTTAGATCTGGAGCTGCTACTGCCACTAAGATATCTAAAGAAACAGGAGTGGATCGTACCACAACTTACGACGTACTCAATAGGTTAATGAGCAAAGGAATTGTAAGTTATGTAATAAAGGACAATAAAAAGCATTTTAGTGCAGTGGATCCCAAAAAACTTCTTAAAGATTTAAGAGAAATGGAGGAAGAACTGAGGGAAATAATGCCTGATTTGATTGCATTGACGAAAATTGAAAAAGAAAAAACTAACGTTGAAGTATTCGGGGGAAAGGAAGGCATAAAGACCGTTCTTAAGCTTGTTTTAGAGGATAAGGAGGATTATATGATAATTGGAGCAGGACATACTTTTTGTAAGTTGCTTCCCATATTCATGCATAAGTTCCTGGCTGAAGCCACGGAACTGAATATGAAGGGAAGAATAATTGTTGAGGAAGGATTCGGAGAGCATGAAGAAGACATAATCGGAAAAAAAGAAGTTTATAAGATAATTTCAAAGGAGTTTACATCAACAACTACAAAAATATGGGGAAACAAAACAGCATTTTTCGTGTTTACTGAACCGTATTATACTATATTGATAGAAAGTAAGGAAGTGGCCGACAGGCACAGGCTATATTTTAACTACTTGTGGAAGCTGGCAAAAGAACCAAGCAAAGAAAATAAAATAAGAACACTGTTAAAAAAATAAAAACGCCATCAGCAAGAACGACGAATCGTTCTTGTCTGTCGAAATTTCAAAAAGAAATTTCGCCATCTTGATGAAATCAGAAAAGATTTCACATCTGGCGATTTTTAATCAACCAGAACCAGGGCAAATAAGACTTTCATAAGTAAAAATCGCCATCATTGTGAACTCCATTTCATTCCGTTCACATCTGTCGTTTTTGTGAAAAACAAAAACGCCAAGGACAGGATTTGAACCTGCGATCCCGTGAGGGACTAGATAACTGGTCTTGGGTCTCGGGTTCTGTGTCTTGAACACGAAACTTAAAACTCAAGTCTAGCGCGTTACCGGATTGCATGCCTTGCATGCAAATCTTGAATGATAGCATTCAAGGCTTTCCGCCACCTTGGCATATGAGCAGAGCGAATATGCTAAGGTGTATTGGCAACAGCCAATCACACCTTGGCATGAGTATAACGAATGCCAACGGACCTTTGTCAACAGACAAACGGACCTTGGCTTGAACGTAGTGAAAGACAAGGGCTATTGAACAACAGTTCAAGCAAACCTTGGCATTTAATAGAAAATAAATACAACTAAAGATATTAAAAATATAAGTAAATAAGAAAAAAATAAAAAATTATAGTTTTGAAATCTCTTTTTCAACAAAAGAAACATCTTTATCAATATATTTAAGCGCTTTTGTGAGAAGTGTTTTTGGAGAAAATTGATAGAAAGACTCCAACTTAAAGGAAATTTCCTTACTCTTATCATCGAATGAGTAAGAAGCAATTCCAGGCTGGAATTTTGCGTGCTTATATCCATAACCTTCTTTTATTTTTGCTTCCAATCTGATTCTCTGCTCTTCTACAAGAGTAATAATTGGTATGTCTTCAACTGCAGGTTTAATGTCTTCATCCTTTCCTTTTAGAGAAGCAGAGTAAACCATTTTAGGGCCAACTTCCTCAAGAACGAGTATATGCTCAAAATCTTTTGGAACTGTATTTGGAGTTGAAATTGGAACCATTCCTAGTCTGTGTGAGATATATTCATCAATAAAGGAACTCCCGTTTTCGTATACAACTACTGAATCAATTGCAAGAACAGGCACATTTGAAATTACGTACCTTCGCAAAAGATTCGCAAACTTTGCATCTGAATCACTAATCAAGAATGTAAGAACATTCCCTTTTTCCTTAATATTAGATATCTTCATACTCTCCTTCCTCTTCTTCCTCCTTTTCCTTTCATGGAATCAGTGGGTAATGGAGTAACATCCTCAATCTTTATTATCTTAATCCCCATTCTAGCGACAGTTCGAACAACTGCCTGAGCACCAGAAGCTGGTGTTTTTGAACGGTTTCCCCCTGGTCCCCGGATTTTTATGTGGACTCTTCCAAAACCTTTTTCTTTAAGCTGGTTTCCAACTTTAAGCGTTGCTTGTGCAGCAGCATAAGGTCTTCCTTCTTCTCTGTCTGCCTTGACCATCATTCCACCACTTGCCCATGCAAGGGTTTCTGCGCCAGTAACATCTGTTGCAGTTATAATCGTATCGTTCTTAGAAGAATAAACATTCAAGACTGCAATTTTTGTTGGTCTTATCTCGGCTTTTTGTTCCTTTACAGGAGCTGGTTGTGCTTCTTTAGCAGGTGCGACCAGTGGCTTTGCAATCTCTTCAGTTTTTTCAGCTGGTTTGCTCACTCGGTCACCGTCGCCTGAAGACAACGATTTCAAGGTCGAAGAGCAAAGCTTTTGAAAATTGCCCTTCTCCGTATTAATGCATACAAAATCCGCATGTGTACAATTTTCAAATGATTTTTCACTCATAAACATCACCATTATTCTTTTTTGGTTTCTGCTGGTTCTGGCTTTTCTGCGCCTTCAGTAGTTTCTTTGTTCTCTAAAATTACTGGTTTTGTTACCTCAATATTTATTGGTCTTGCATAAGCAAGATTCGCATCCTCATCCTGAGTAACCATATAACTCGGAATAGTTACTTTTCTTCCATTTAAGGAGATAAATCCGTGTGTGATTAATTGTCTTGCTTGGGTTAAAGTTCTTGCAAGGCCTTTTCTAAATACGCGTGTTTGTAATCTTCTTTCAAGAATATCTTTTGTTTCTAAAGATAGAACATCATCAAGACTTGCTTGTTTAGGAAGAATGCCGAGCTTGTTTAGCTTAGCCATAATCTTCTCTACATCTGTTCTTCGCTCTTCTTCGCTTATAGAAAGAAGTCTTCGTGCTTCTCTCCTGTATTTCTTAAGTTCTGCTGCTCCAAGCCAAGCCTCTCGGCTGTTTTTCAAACCATACTCTTTCTTCAATTTGGTATCTCTTGTTATTCTATCCATATCCCATAATTTCTTGGGTGTTTCAAATTTGTTCTTAAAATGTCGTGGATCTCCCATGTCTTCACCTTATAACATTAGTAATGGGAGAGATATGAACGAGCTTTGTGCGAAGTTCATTTTGATCTCCCATGTGATTACCTCATTATTTCTTCTCCTTTGCTGACTG
>CAYYPF010000065.1:0-6743 GCA_964473475.1 Microcaldota archaeon
CTTTTTCATATCGTTTTTTATGTCTCCTTAAATCCAAATAATAACTTGGAACGAAATCTCTTTTGCTAAATCTTTCAACTGCCTCTTTACTTAATCCAAGCAAAGCCATTCCTGGAGGTGCTCCAATTCCCTTCTGCGATCCAGTAACAAACCCATCCACGTAAAATTCTTTCATATTAAATTCAGTTCCAGGCCATGCAGAAATTCCATCTATAATTGTAATCATTCCTTTGGATTTTGCATACTTACAAATTTCCTTTATGTGATTTCTAACTCCATACCCAGTTTCATTATAGACCATTGCAAGAACTTGTGCATTACCTGAGTCTATTTTTGCTTTAGTTCTCTCAAGAGTCCAGCCTTTCGCGTCTTTTTCACTTACAATTTCCGTATTTGTATAAACTTTTGCAGTATCCACTACTTTTTCTCCAAACTCTCCATTTGGAAAGCAAATTGCCTTTTCTTCTTTAAAAGTTAAATTCGCGAATAAGGTTTCCAATCCAAGTGCACCTGATCCAGTAATTACATAAGATTCCTCAGAACCAAAATATCCTTTCAACCTAGTGCATAAATCCGAATAAACTGCAGTAAATTCCTTGCTTCTGTGAGTAATCATTTCCTTTGCTTGTGCCATTCTTATTTCTTCCAGTACAGGTACTGGGCCTGGAGCTAATAATATAGTCATAATTCTAGTTTACTTAGTTAGATTTTTAATTTAGATTGAATTTAACCACAAAATAATAATATTTATAAAATAATGGGCGCATATAAAAACCTCATGACTAATTCAAATCAAATTCCACCTAGAGGAACTGATCTAGAACATACAGGATTAATGACCGAAGCAGAAATTGTCCAGCTTGCAGAGCACATTACCCATCTTGCATTGGGACTTTCAAGGGCATCTGCATTAAAAGGACCGGAACGTGAGCTTGAAATTTTGAGATTGCTCCCAATGTTAGTAAGAGCATCTGATTCTGCAGCAACTTCGATTCATAATAAATTAACTGCAAGAGAAGGAGTAATTACAGATGAAACAGAACTTAGAATTGCGAATCTCTTTGAAGGATTTTTAGGAAGGTCTTTAACTGATAAGGAACTCGCATCCTTAGTTCCAGTTTTAGCTAGTGCATTACAAAGAGCAAATACTGTTGCACCAGAAGTTATTGCAGAACAGGTATCTCCTGAGACTGCTGTAAGTGCAGTTGCTTCTTTAGTAGGCAGACCTCTCCAAGCCAATGAATCTAAAGTCGCTGACACTGCAAATTCCTTAGAACTAATATCTGTTCTGGCTTTATTTATCAGATCTGTTGATAGTACTACTGCCGGAGATGTGGAAGAAGCACTCAAACAAAAAAGAGAGCCCCCACAAAGGAAGGCAACAAAGGGTTCTAAAGAAGAGCAAACTGCTAATCCTCATGCTGTTACCGCAGCATATTTGAGGGATCGTAATACCCCTCCATTCACTCCTGGATTCAAAGACCCATCAACACTTTCTCCAAGAGTTCAAGATGCACTTGTAGATTTAGGAATACTGCCAAAACACTTTGGTGAATCCTTCGAACCTAGTCATAGTTCAGCAAACACTGAACCAATGAGACATCCGGAATATTACGACTATCCTTCAAAAAACGATAAAAGGAGAGAAAGTAGAACAGCTTCTGCAGTTGCAATATTAATCTCTAAATTAATCAAATCTAGAGATTATTCAGAGGATTCAATTTCCCATGCATTAAATAAATTGGGTATGAGCCATTGCAAGCACCATATTACTGCACATTCTTACTCTGGAGAGGAAATGGTAAGGCTTCTAATTATTGAGGCTGCGAGTAATGGATTACTAAGGAAGAATGAAAAAGGAAAATTACTTGCTTCTTTTACTAAGAAAAGTATGCTCGAATTTTATCCTTCTGATAAATCTACCTTTGGTCAATTAGTTTCAATGGTTAATGCTGTTCAACCTGGAGAGCAAAGAGAGGATATCAAAAATAGAATAGAAGATGCATTTACTGTTGGAATGATTAGTAAAAAGGAAAGAAGAGTATTACTGGGAAGATTAAGAGATTCCTCAGCTCCAGATCAAGTAATTGCTGAAGGAATAATTACCGGAGTAATATACAAAATAGAAACTCTATATGAAACAATTGAAGTTCCAAAAGAGAGGTTTATTGAATTAGCTTTATTCAATGGATTAAATGCTAAAAAAGTAAGTAATCTAGAGCATGCATTTGCAAGTGTAAGTGGAACTTTAGATTATTCAACGCTTTCAAAAGTTCTAGATAGCAATGGAATGAAAGAAAGTTCCAGGATTATTTTATTCAAACAATTAGGTTTGGATGAAAGAGCACTTATTGATCTATTTGGTTTAGAAGCCAAACAATCACCTAACAGAAGACCAGAACGTGATGTTAGAGAAGGTAAGAAACCAAGACAAATCTGCATTGGGCCATTATTAACTAGTGGAAATGTTCACGAGGTTCACACTCAAAGAATATTTATACCAGTTAATGTCTCTGGGGTTCAAGGAATTGGAGGTTCTAGGCTCAAATTTAGACCAGTAAATTCAAGACCATTGAGGGCTAAAGAACAAAAGCAAGTAGGAAAACGATTTGCATAACTTTTTTCTTTTATATATTTCAAAAGTAAATTTATAAACAATTAGTTGTAGATGTAACTATGGTAAACTTGTTTCTGCTTCTAAGCGATCCTAAAAAATTCTTAAAAGAAGAGAATCCCAGCTTAAAATCGATCTCCCTTATTTGTCTATTCGGAGTTTTAGTTAATCTATTTGTATCCATTACCATTTCTTTCATTTATTATCAAGAAGTATCTATTAAATTATTCTTTCCTTTACTAGCAGTTTTAGTACTTTTTTTAATCCCTTTTTTGGTTTCAGAACTAGCAATTTATCTGGTTCCATTTATCCTTTGGGCAGTATGGACTTCACTTAAGTATTATTCTATAGTATTCAAAAAAGAAGGGAACGTCCCCAAATTCAAGTATGATTGGAAAGTTTTTTCTAAGATTGAATACATATATATCCTATCCGTGCTTCTGGTAGTATCATCAATTATTCTAACGCTTCTCTTCCCACTGTTTGGATTAATTAAAAATTCAATTTTAATTTTCTTTTTGTTATTCATCGTAATTCGGATACATTTACTAAAAAAGATCAATGGATTTGCAGGATTAAAACTTTTGATGTCCATACTTTTATACATAATTAGTTATGTAATAACCGTATATTTGATTTTGTTTTACCATATTTATACGTTATCCTCTTAGCTATAAATGCATCAATAATTAGTATATTACAATTACTGGCTCAACATACCTTCTTACATTTCCCCCATACACTCTATCATGCAAGAGGTTTCGCAAATACTTCCAGGCCTCTTCCTTATCCTGGTGCAACCAACCCAGTCTCATATTCAACCTAATTATTCTATTTGGTATTTCATGTCTTGTAGATTTAGGTGGAAATGGCTTTCCTTTAATTGCCCTTTCAATTACCTCTTCTTTAATATAATTTTTCCTAAATAAAACCCCTCTTCCTTTATTCAATTGATCCTGAACTACATCATCTGCAATATAATCAAAATTATTCCCAAGTTCTGTAAGAACTCTTTGCTGTTCCTCAACCATGCTATCTATTTCATAGTTTCCAGGACTAACCAGAAAATTTCCTTCCTTGCATACAAGCATAAATGCAGCTTTCTTAGAATTTAATGCTCTTCTTCCTTCTTCATTTCCTACGCTTTCTAATTGTATGTTTTTTCCTTTAAATGCCTCTTTGCTTAATGATTCAGAAGTTGGTAACCACCCGCCTATTTTTATTGTTGGATCTTTATAGTCAACCATCTGGCAAACTGCATTAGGAACCTTAACTATTTCCAGGACCTTTACCCTGTGATTCCCATCAAGAATTATCTTATGTTCTTTATCTACAATAATTGGGTCAACTAGCTGGCCAATATTGAGCATGGCCTCCTTTAGCCTAAGCAAATTAGCAGGTATTCTTTCCTCATGTTGCCTTAATTCTGCAACACGGAGTATATCCAATCTTTCTAAGATATCTGCAGGGGTCATACTTGCACCAATTCTCATGTTTGGATGATATTTATTCAAATACGGCCAATTAAGCAAAGATTGCGGTCAATTGAACAAACTTGTTCAAGAGTCCACATTTAAAGATAAATGCGGCCGCCGGGATATTCCGGGTCTTGCGTTTTCTGTCTCGAGTCTTGCAACAAACCAAGACGCAGGACTCTAGACTCAAGACCCTTTTGAACCCGAGTCCCAAAATTGGCAATCTTGGATCCTACCGTTGTCTCTATCTTATTGATAGTCTAGACTACAGCCGCATTTATAAATTATCCTGCTTTCAATTCGGCAGGACACGTATTTAGTTGTGTTGAGTTTTGTTTAAAAAGCCTTGTTTTAGATTGCAAACTCATACCAATTATTATAAATCAATAGCCATCATTAAGGTTATTTTGGGTGGAATTATGGTTGTTGAAAAAACAGTTAGGGCAGAAAAAGGTATGCGTCAAGAAAAACCAGGATATTTTTATTCAGGAAGAGCTACATTGAGCGAAGGGCCATTATCTACTTGGTTTAAAGTTTGCAATTTGGGCAGTCAAACATTTCTAGCAGATGTTATTGGAGCTGATGGAAACTCCAAGGCAAGAGTATACCGTTTTGATCTGAGTCGTTTTAACAGATCAAATCCAGTAGATGGACAAACACCGATTAGCGCACCTTTTGCAGGGGAATGGAAACCAGAATGGAAGCCACTGAAAACTGCTATAGAGCATACGAACACAGGTAAATCATCAAATATACTGCATTTCCTTCCAGATGAACAAATTCCTCAAGAAGTTTGTGTTTATCTTTCTGAGCGCACCAACAGACTTGACTATGTCCCAATTGATGCTGCCCAATCATAGCTAAATCCTTTTTAATTCTTTCTTCTTTATACCATTTACTATTGGTGAATTTTATGAAGTTTAGCATTAAGTCTCTAGGATTTGTACTATTATTTCTTGCATTAACTGCAATTGCACTTAATGTAAATGTATTTCAGATGCAAGGAGCAAATAAGCCATTTACTGGTTTTGAATTTATTGGAGCATTACCAGGAGCATTTTTAGGTTCAGTATTTGGAATTATTGCAGTACTCGGTTCCTTAGTTATAAGCGGACTTTTGAATGGAAACTTATTTGGCTCATTAGGAAATAATTTCGTATTTGGAGCAACTGGATTATTTTTCCTCTCCCTATTGTTTACAAAATTATTCTCAACTATTTACTTTGCAAAATATAAGAATGCAAAACTACTCTCATTAATTCCCATTCTTTGTATGGTTGCATTTATTCTTACTCCAGCAGGAAAAGGAGCTTGGATATACTCTCTCTACTGGCTAATTCCAGCAATTATCGTATTCTTACTTCCAGAGCACTTATTCCTTAGGAGCTTAGGAGCAACCTTTACAGCACACGCATTAGGCTCAGTTGCTTTCATTTATACAATTGGATATACAAACCCAGCAAGCTTCTGGCTAGCCTTAATCCCAGTTGTTGCAATGGAACGAGTAGTTTATGCAATAGGAATTTCAGTTTCCTTTGTAGCAATTACGAATATTCTAACTCATCTATTCCCTGCAAACTGGAAGTTCTTAAACATTGAGAAGAAGTATGTTCTACAGTAATTCTCTTTCTTTCTATCAGACCCGGAACTCACCCTCCTCCCCCTACTTTTGTTTATAAATCTGCCAATCGCCGTATAATTATGTTTGATTTGAGCGGTGTTAGCTATTCGAGAACTGACATTAAGAATGAGAGAAAAGTTCCTAAATTCATGTCCGAAGAACTTGCAGAACTAATTGGCTGCCACGTTGGGGATGGATGCATAAATATCAATAAGAGTGCTATAGAGATTACATATTCTGGGTCTTATGAAGATCTTAGTTATCATAATGGATTTATCAAGAAAGCATTCAAAAATTTGTTTAACTACGATGCAAAAATAATATTTCCTAATGAACGAGAAGTCTCAACTAAGGTTTATTCGAAAGCAGTATCCAGTTTTTTTATTAATGTAATTGGACTTGTGATAGGCCATAAAAGTAAAATGCAAGGAATACCCACGGTCATAATGAATGGCAATGACAAAGTAAAATGCGCTTTCTTGAGAGGATTGGCAGATACGGATTTTTCTATTTGTTTTAAGAGACGTGATCATGAAACATATAAAGAACCTAGGATAGGTACGCAACTAAGCAACAGGAACATAATCTCTGATGTTTCGTTAATACTGGATCAAATCAATATAGCTCATTGTATGTTATTAGATTTACAAACTCTTGATAAGCGAGTGAATAAGACCAGGGTAAGTCACTATATACAGATTTGCGGATCAAAAAATTTGGAAAAATGGATGAAATTTATTGGGTTCCATAACATGAAGCATTTGTCGAAATATTTATTATACATAAAGAATGGTTATTGTAATCCAAAAACTACATTAGATTACCGATTAAAAGAATTGGGCCTGCTGGGAATCACAGGGTCTTGAAGGTCTTGTTCATCAAGATCCAGGACCATAAATGAAAAACCAGTTGGTCGTGTATTGTCTTGACAAGACTATTCGAGACTCCTTTTGAACCCAGGAACCTCTGGTTTACTCAATACCCGTCTAAGGTTTTGTATTAGAGTAGGTCATATAAGACCAGCGCTCTAACC
>CAYYPF010000066.1:0-6636 GCA_964473475.1 Microcaldota archaeon
TTGGTGTCTTAGAGATGGTTCAGTATGTTTAGAACGACGATTCGTTCTTAACATGTTGAGAATTGTTATTCTCAACGACCTGCAAACGCATTGCGTTTGCTTGGTGCTCAGGAACGATGCGTCGTTCCTGACATAGATTGAGACAGAAAACATTTCTGTCTCAGGATACATCAGCATCGTTCAACCCGCTTGATTAATTTTTTTCAATTATAATATCTTTGCTTTCTTCCCATGGAGTGAATTCAAAGAATTCACGACAGTCAAGAAAGTACGCTTGCTTTCTTCCCATCAAAATATACGCATTCTTCAAACCTTACCCCCCAATTCTTTCTATAAATCCCAGGCTCAATTGTAAATGCAGTATTTTTCAGCTCGTGCTCCCCCTTCATCCCAAACCCAGGAAACTCATGTACATCCAATCCAATTCCATGCCCAATTGCGTGAGGTAATTTAGGAAGTTTATATTTCACGTATAATTTTTGAGCAAATTTTGAAACCTCACCTGAATTCTCAGCTTCACTTACAAAATCCACAATTTCATGAGTAATCTGCTTGACTAATTCATAGTCTTCTACCCACGGTCCTTTTTCAAGCATAACCATTCTAGTAATATCTCCGCAATAACCCCTATACTTTATCCCATAATCAATAAGCACTGATTTTTGTAGTTTATACTCTCTCGGAAGATAGTGCGGAAATGCAGTATGCGGTCCGCTTGCAACAATTGGAGTAAATGCAGGTTCAAGTCCCAGTTCAGCTGTTTCCCGAAGCAAATATTTTGCAACCTCCTCTTCTTTTTTGCATTTTCCAAAATCCACTGAATTTATTATTTTTTTACTAAGTTCAACTGCTTTTTTTATCCTGCTTAATTCCTCAGGTTTCTTCTTAGCTCTTATTCGCAGCAATTCCTCGGAAACATCTTTTGGTTTGCAATATCTTCTTATTCTTCTATACTCACGTACACTCAAACTGCTTTCATCTACTCCTATTCTCCTTCCTCTCAATATTTCCTTTAGTTTTTTCTTAAGATCCCAGTATACACAAACAGTTCCTTTGAATTCATTTCTTGCGACCATCTCATTCATTTCTGAAACAATAAGCGTTCTTTTTTTTCCTTCAACTAATAAAAAAGAATAATCATATAGTTTCGCATCAACTCCTGAAAAATAAGAAAAATTTGCATTCTTTCTTTCTCCAGAATACAATAATAATGGAATACTTAACTCACTCATACAATCACTTCAGCAACTCCTCTTACTCCATCCCATTTCTTCTTCCATCCTTTAATCCTTATCCTATTCTTGAAGAATGGAGCATTACTCACAAATGTCTCTGCTTCTCCTCCTTCAAACATTGAATGAACTCCCGGAAGTTTTGGAATTTTTTTGAATTCCATTCCAAGATGCTTTTCATTCAGTCCCTCAGCAGAAACTGAAACTACATAAACCTCAAAATATTTTTTAATTTCTTCCTCAATTACTGGCTCTTTATGCCAAAGTGGAGCATAAGTTGGAATCTCTAATTCTTCTCCAATTCTTTCTATTCTTTCTCTTTGGTACTCGCTCCTAAGTGCTCCACTCACAATTCCACTAACCTTTAGTTTTTTCAGTTTATTCTTCAAATCCCCTAATTCATTTTCTTTAGTGGTCTTAATATGCTCTATTTTCAATCCCAGTTCTTTTGCTTGTAATCTGGTCTTATCCACATTCGGGTGATGGAACATCATTGAATACTCTTCACTTTTTATACAAATGAGTGTAACCTCCCATCCCTGGTTAATTGCCCAAAAAGTAGCATAAACAGAATCCTTTCCTCCAGAGAACAGGCAAGCAACATGCATACTATTCTTAAAAGTAATATTAGTTATAAACGTTTGGTTATATACATGGCAATCAAAGCAATCATATTCGATTTAGATGGGGTTCTCTATTTAGGAAATAAGGTAATTGAAGGTGCTCCAGAAGCAATCTCTGAGCTAAGGAAGAAAAAAATAAAACTCTTTTTTCTTACAAATGCAGGAACGCTCTCTAGAAAAGCCAGGGCAAAAAAATTAAGAGAACTCGGAATACATGCTAGGAAAGAAGAGGTATACACTTCCAGTTTTGGCGTTGCAGATTATATCTCTAAACAAAATCCACATGCAAAAGTATTTTATATCGGAGAAAAAGGAATAGGAGATGAACTAAAAGAAAAAGGCCTTTCCATTTCTGAAGAGCACCCTGACTTCGTAATTGTAGGATTAGACCGTAAGATTAATTACAAAAAACTCTCAATTGCTTTCCGTTCAATTCTAAGTGGAGCAAAATTCATTGCAACTAATACAGATAATTCCTTTCCAGTAGAAGATGGTTTACTTCCAGGCGCAGGCACGTTTGTTCGTGCACTTGAATACGGAACAAAAATCCAACCGTATATAATTGGAAAGCCAAATGATTATCTAGTAAGGATGATTCTCGAAAAGTGCAATTGCAAAAAAGAAGAAATTGCCTTAGTTGGGGATAGATTGGAAACAGATATCCTAATGGCAAATTCCTTAGGAATAAAATCTGTTCTAGTACTTACTGGGATTGCTAAAAAAGAAGATCTAGTCTCAGTAAAAAAAGAAGAAAAGCCAATGTACGTACTAAGTTCAGTTAGTGAAATACCAATTATCTTGAATCAATAATTTCCTCAATATTCTCACTTTCTGAAACCTCTGCTGGTGCATCAAATATTGTATTCTCATAATTAATTGAAGAGGAACTTTCTGATGAAACTGTTTCAGAATGTTTATTCTCTTCTGCACCAACAATATTGAAATTAACCTGTAAAGAATTTCCACATCTAGGACATTTTCCATATACTAATAATTCATTTAGTACAATGTCCGAGGTTAAATAAAAGTTTGCCTCATAATTACAACCAGCACACCTTAGGGTTCTTTTGATATCTGTCATGATCGCACCTGATTGTCCTTCTCTTTAATACTTTTTAAAGTTTTCTTTTTGTTAATATCCAGTTATTTTTTTGGAAGCCCATCTATTTTACTTCCATCAACAGTAAATCTGCACTCATTTCCTTCTAAATTCTTTCCAACAATCTCAATACGATCATTACTTACTGTTATTACTCCTTCCCGTAGTTCTTCAGGAAGTGCAATAATAAGCGGAAATTCCGGAGAAGTCATAATTGTAATATCTTTAGAACCTAAGATAATTGTTTTTTTACCATCACAACTTACTTGTAAAATCTTATTTCCATTAATTTCCAATTGGCTTAATAATAAGGAAATACCTACTCTCCTTTCCTTTTCTCCTTCCCTATAAACTAAAGCCCTACCAGTAAATATGCAGGAAGTTCCAGTTGCATTTACTTCTAGTTCTGGCATCTTGAACCTTAATTGCGGAGCCCTTATTTTATTTATTCCAAAGGCTGTGCCTGGTGCCATTGTTAATGCTAGTGCAATTGTACTTACGGCGAGCGTCCTTCTCAAATTTCGCATAAGATGGTTATATATGGTAATATATAAAAACCTATCTTATTTTTCCTTTATTCGATTTTGGAGGGATATACTGGCTCATTAAGTAGGAGCATTCATCATTACCCATTTCCCTATATACCTGCTCCAATGCAGGTATCGGATCAATTATTTTACCCTCTTTTCTCATTTTTGAAAGCAGGCTCTTTTTTGCACGCGGTATCTCCTTTTCAGATGTAATCGCAGTTTTATATGATACAGGATTAATTTCCGTTCTCATTCCAAAATGAATATGCTTGCCACTTTTAGAGACCCCGGTTTTTCCTATTTCTGCTATTACCTGACCTCCTCTTACTGCATCCCCAGCCTTTACAAATATTTCTTCATGGTGGCAAGTGAAGTAAACAACTCCATCCACACCAAGAATAGTTATCTGTTTTCCAGTATACCCTCCTGTTGTTACATTATCAACGTGTAGAACAATTCCAGTTACTGGAGCAGTATGGTATTTTACCTGTAGTCTGTCTGAACTGCCAACCTTAACATCATAAGGGAATTGATCAACTCCTGCATGAACATGGTAAGATTCAGGTGTCTTTTTTTCATTATTCGCATACCTAATCCTATCAGCGTCAAAAGTTTTTCTGAATCCCTCTGGTTCTCCATTTTCTGGTATAAGTATAATTCCATATTCAAGTGCAATTTTTTCTCCAGGCTTAACAATTGCTCCTTTCTGTTCAATTTGTTTTTTTAGTTCTGAAAGCGAAAT
Organism: Microcaldota archaeon; assembly: GCA_964473475.1. Taxonomy (GTDB): domain Archaea; phylum Micrarchaeota; class Micrarchaeia; order Anstonellales; family Bilamarchaeaceae; genus CAYYPF01. The sequence goes on from CAYYPF010000066.1 coordinate 4,227, forward strand.
GCTTAGTTTCTCAATATTTGCGAGCATATCCTCTAATTTGTTTCTATTATTCTTAAATTCCTGAGCGCTATATTTATCCAAACACACCATTGTATATACAAGCATCATTCTTGCATAATTTCCTTCATTTTTTGCCTTTCTGAAATAACCTGCATACTCTATTAAATCATCGTTATTCACAATCAGCGATTCCAGTGCCCTTATATTCTCAGGAGTCATTATTTTTTTCGCATATCCAAGTGCATTTTCTACTTCTGTTAATTTTCCTTCAACCTCCTCTAATTCTGCGATTAATTCCCTTTGTTCTTTCCTAAGAATATCCATTTTTTTTGCATTTTCCCTGGTAGCTCTCCTTTCCTCTAATTCTTTCAATTTCTTTTCTGTTTTTACGATTCCTCTCCCGAGTCTTTCTGCTCTATTATCCAGAACTTTCCTAGAAGCCACAATATAACTAAAATACAATGTCCCAGATTCTTTTTGCAATTCCTCTATTGTTCTTCCCTTTTTTACCAATTCTGGAACCTGCCCCTCAATCAAACTCTTCTTTACTTCTGTAGTTTTCTTTAAACTCTCAAATATATTTACCATTTTTTCATTCCCAATTAATCTGTGATGTTGTAATAATCTCCTTCCAAGGACCGCTAGGAACATCCATTTCTTCTATGAACTTCCAATCTACGTAACTATTATCCTCTCTATTTAAGCAAGTTCTTAATGCTGGGGAAATATCTATGCCTGCTTTAGCACCTACCTGGTTTTTTGGTTGTGAAGTTCCAAACACATATTCAAAATCATCCTCTTCGTAAGGTCCAGTATCTTCAATTTGTCCATAACATGTGTTTTCCCCATATTTTATTTCAACCCACTTATTTTTCATAATTGAATACTCCTCTGGTTCAGCTCCAGTATACCATGGAATTTGTTTTGAATTCTCTTTCTTTTCCCCTTCATCAGTATAATCATTATACGGCAATGCAACATAAAATGGATTTTCTTTAGGAACAAATCCGCATGGGTAATATTCTTCCCTGCACTCTGGATCATCGTATCCACCATAATGCCCAACAATTGTTTCATCCCACGCAGTCATAGAATTGCTTATCCAGGAATTATCTTCAGAAGGCTCCTCTCCAAACCAAAAAGTAGTACTCATGATATTATAATGCCAAGGATATGCGTTTTCCTCTTCATTGCTTTCTGTTTCAGGTGGTTCTTCTTCAACTACTTCTTCTTCATTTTCAACTATCTCTTCAGGATCCTCCTCTTCTGTCTCAATTTCTTCTTCGCCTTCCTCTTCAGCAGACTCTTCCTCAAATTCTTCTATAAATTCGCAAGAATGCCCTACGCATTCAAAGCCTTCTACACAATCAGAATCTTCACAGCATTCATAATAAGCCCAGCCTTCTTCACTTTCAATTCCGCAATCATTATCCAGTTCAATGCAATCCTCATCCAAGCTATCTGTTTCAGGATCACAGTCTCCTACTTCTGCATCGTTTTCTTCATTTTCAGTTGTTTCTTCAGGCTCTTCCTCGCTCTCAAGTTCTTCTTCCTCAGTTTCCTCATCCTCACTGCTCTCAACTGTTTTATTTTCTATTTCTTCATCAGAAATCCAATTTGTTTTTGTTTCATTTCCTTTATTTTTTTCCTCTATTGTCTCATTTAAAGTACAGCCAGAAATTAGAATTATGCCAACCAGGAGTAACAAAATCAAGATTCTCATTTAAACTCCCGTATTATTTTTTTAGTAGGAAGATCTATTATAGTTGATGGTTTTCCTGTTTTAGTTTCCCCACCATCAAAAATTAAGTATACTTCCTTTGAAACTTTTGGATTGAGTTCTTGTACATTTTTAGGTGCTGGCCCCCCAGTTATATTCGCACTAGTAGTTACAATCGGAACTTCCAAAGATTTCATAACCTCTAGTATAAATGTATCATCTGGAATTCTAATTCCCAATCTAGGAGTTCTACTTACAGGAATACTCTTGCCCTTTTTTCTCTTAACCAAAAGAGTATAAGGCCCAGGCAAGTATTTTTTAATTTCTTTTTCCTCCCCTTTGCTTATCTCACAATATTTATCCAGTACTTTTAAATCCCGAATCATTACAGAAAGAGGATTATTTCTGCTTCTATTTTTTATCTTATATATTTTATCTACTAATTTTTTATTCAATGCATTACATCCAATCCCATAAACAGTATCTGTTGGATAAATTACGATCTTGCCTTTTTCTATTGCCTCCCTCATCATTTTCGCAGCTTCCTGAGGATCCTTACTTATGGAGACGACCTTCATAGAGTAGACTATCCTGCAAATCTTTTAAATATTCCTTGTATTTTGAAATCCAGAGATTCCACTGGTCTGTCCGTGAAAAAACCACAATGGTTTTTTCCCAGCTTTTCAACAT
>CAYYPF010000067.1:0-6577 GCA_964473475.1 Microcaldota archaeon
ATAGAATTAAAACTCAGGCAACATATCTGGTGGAAAAACTCCGCTTGAAAATATTTCTTTATATCCTTTAGGCAATGGAGTTGCATTATCCAAAATTTTTTTAAGCCATTTAGGTCTGGAGAACATACGCTTATGGACCTGAACATCATAATAATTTAATTTATCTTTAACTTTCTCGTATCTGGTTTCTATTTTTTCAAAATCAAAATTAAGTTCAAAAGTAGATCCCATCAAAAAACCCATAGGAGTATGGAAGGAGGGAATAAACTCGCTTCTATAAAATTTAGCATAATCAAATGATTTCTTAAAACCAACATATACCCTCGCAGCAGTAGGGGTTGCCACTGAAAAGCTGGAACCGTGTGTAACAAAAACTGAATGTTCAGACAGAATTCTCTTGCACTTCTGAAAAAATTCATCTCTATAAAAAATATTCCCTACTGTTTGGCCAGGATCAGTCAGGTCCATAATTATTGCATCAAACTTTTCATCTGTCCTTTCAATAAATTCAAGCGCATCTCCAACGTGAAATTCTAATTTTGGATTCGAAAAAACATTTTCATTTAATTTAGGAAAATAATCTTTAGAAATATTAGCCACTTCCTCCTCAATATCTACAACTACTATTTTCTGGGTATCCTCATGTTTAAAGAATTCATTTGCAGAAAATCCATCTCCTCCTCCTAAAATAAGTGCGTTCTTAACGCCGTCTAAAACATGTATTGCTGGCTGAACTAAAGATTCGTGGTAAAAAAATTCATCAGTTTCAGAAAATTGGACTATCCCATCTAATATAAGAACCTTTCCAAAAATACTGCTTTCAGCTAAAACTATATCATGAAATTTAGTTTTCCTTTCAAGAAGTTTTTTAAACTTGAAGAAATAACCGCTTTCTTTATCTTTCCATTCAAAATAGACCTCGCTCAAATTTAACTACCTTTACCTCCTTTACCGGGATTAATTCTTCTAATCGAGCGAGCGATTTGTCAACATCTCCCTTTCCGCAAGCGAATATATCTACAGCTGCATATCCATATTCTGGCCAGGTGTGTATAGACATATGAGACTCTGCCAAAAGAACAAGGGCAGTAACACCATGTGGCGCAAACTTGTGGGAAGATACGTTTATGACTGTCATATTCCCTGCAATGGATGCATCTGTAAGTGCCTCTCTAATCTTATTTTCGTCGTTAAGAATGCTTGGATCGTTAACATACAATTCTGCAACTATATGAAAGCCCAATTTTTCTTTTATTCCCAACGAATTTTGTGTTTCCATGGGAACATTATAAAATAAAAGTGTTTAAAAAGGTATCCCTCATTTTTTACAAGCTTTTTTTCAAATCAGACCGCTACGAACCGTTTTAACTAAAAATAAACCGCTACGGACTGTATTTACCTAAAACAGGCAGTAGGAACCGCAACTCTTTTAAAATGGACTGATTATAACTTGTTTGTGATAAAATGGAAATCCCCAGGGCTCCTATAGAGAGAATCATTCGAAAAGAAGGAGCTGAAAGAGTTAGTAAAGAGGCAGTTGATGCACTTGCTGAGTACTTAGAAGATGTTGCAAAAAGGACAGCAAAATTGGCAATTAATGTATCTAGACATACAGGAAGAAAAACTGTTCAGTATGAAGATATAAAATTAGCCCAAAGAGAGATTGAAGGAAAGTAGCTAGTTGTGGATTATCTAATGAAACATTTCTTTCTATTTATTCTTTTTTCAATAATTTATTCTGATTCCTCCACTTCTTCTGATTCTTCTGTACCTTCTTTTAGTTCTTCTGGTTTTTGGAATACCAAATCTGCAGCATGTTTTATAAGAGCTCCCCAGAAAACTCTGTCATTCATATAATGGGAAATCAGTGCACGTACTTTAGGTTTTTTGCATTTTTGATAATGATCTTTAAAAATAAGTAACGCAATGGCCTCAGGTTTTGTAAGTGAATTAATATCACCGTCAATATTCAAGCATTTCTTCTTTATAGGAATTACAAACAACATAAATCTTTCAGTAAGAGCTTCACTCTCTCGTTCGCACAGTTCTGCAAGATGTAATAAACCCCGTTCGCTTCTTAGCATAAATGCATTTCCATTTATTTTAATGTAAGATAGACGTATTCCATAATCAGTTATAAGTATGTGCCCGTTTACAATCTTAAATTGAGTAGAAATTTTTCTAAGATCTACTTTGGAAAAAGGAGAATAAGTTGGATCTATAAGAACTGGGTGTGTAATATTGTTCTGATTAATTGCACGTAAAAGAAGATCATAATATATAGCCAAACGCCCATCAGATTTTATTTCATCTAATGTCTTTCCTTCAAACAAATCCTTAAGCATACGAACAGTAACCATTCTGCTTCTAGAGGAAAAATTCAACTTATGGTAGAGCGATACTAAATGCCTATCTGATTTATGTACATAATATCTTCCATTTACTTCTCCAACTTCTACTCGCGTACGTTCTCCAATCCTTAGATAAATTTTACCATTCTCGATTTCCATATCTTTTTTAGCAAGCCCTAAGGATTTTGTTTTTGCTTCATTATCACATTTAAAACAATCACGCAAATTAATGAATGTTTTTGAGCTTATGATCTCTAGATAACGCCGTATATACTGCAAATGATCTCTTCTAAAATATCCAAGTATTCCGCCTCGTTTACTATTTATTTTTGAACCAAGATTTAATTTAACTTCTACTTTTTGCTCATCAACAGAAAATCTAAAAGCCCCATCCTCAGCATTTCTATAAAATAAACAAAGTAAGTTTTTGGGATTTTTGATTCCTAATTCAGCAGCAGCATCTATGCTGGAAATAAATTCTTGTTTTTCCCATTGAATATAATCCAATAAAGCACGAACCTGATTAGTATCAAAATATGTTTCACCTGACCAGGGATGGAAAAGGGGAATTTCAAATTTTTTAGTCATTGTATGGTGAACATAAAATCTCTGCGAACCCTGGCCTTTAAATTTAAATTTTATTAATGCTTTTTTTGTATTGAACAAACGTGAAAGCGCATGTAGAGTAACATACTCTCCAGTAATATCGTTTTTTATCTCATCATAATGTTTTTGAGAGAGCCAATAGTGATTTGCAAGGTCTTGGTATAATGGATAAAAAATAAGTTTTCCGGATTTTTTCTGCTCATAAACAAACCAACTTTTATCTCTTTTAGTGAAAAAAGATTTTTCTATAGATTCTGAAGTACTTAAGAGTAATTTAGATAGTTCCTCTAATTTAACCCGTTCAACAGGTATTTTTGCAAGAGTATATACAAGTCTGCGTACCTCTTCTCCTAAAACTAAAAGGCGTCTTCCTTTTCTTTGAGACTTAAATCTTGGAGGTCTTCCCTCTCTAGGACTTAGGAGTGCATAGGTTAATTGAAGGGTCAATCCAGGCATTTTTGAAATTTCATTAGGAGTATATAATTTATCGATTTCTATTGATTGTATTGCCTCTTTATATGTAGAATAACCTGGATGCTTACTGTGTGGAATAATTACTTTCTCTTTTGTTGCTCTTACAGTTAATTGGCCTTCTGAAAGATAGCGGATAATGTCTGCACCTTTTATCCATATTCTACCTCTTTCGTCAAGAGTTTCAGGAAAACCAGTATCCTTTGTTCTCTTACGATTACACAAGAATTCAATTGTTCCTCTTGGAAGTTCAAGTAGCTCCCCAACCTCTTGCCGGGTATAATATTTGTTTGAATCGATTCTACTGAATACTCCTGTAACTCTTTGTATTTCAGTACTATCCATTAGGTCTCCTAACCTTCTTTTTCTTCTTGGAGGTCTAGCTCTATGAGTAACTTTTTTATCTACATGAGTAGGACACATATAGAATAATTGTGTAAAGAAATCATTAAAAAGGATACCTTTTTCCTATTAATTAAAACTAATGCAATAAAAGTTACGACACAAAAATATCTTCAGTTAATGGGGTATTTAGAAGAATTATTCTTGGCGAGCATTTTGCTCCAATTCCTTCGCTAAATACTCTTGAAACAGAGTATATTTCTGCAAACTCAATTCCTGGATCTTTACTACTTGGACCTAAAATTTTTTCTGGTCCAATAACTGCACTCAATCTATCAATGCATTCAAGCATAATTCCATATCTATTGTGGGTTATTCTTTCCTTTCCAGTAGTTGCAGAAGTTAATTGAGAAAAATGCATTCTAAGTGCCTCTTGTTTTTTCAGGTAAGTTGCTTTATCCAAAGCAACAAGAAGATTAGGAGCAGAAAGATCAGGCTAAACCCTTGCTAAAAGGAGCATTAGATTAAGAGGTATATTTTTGCTTGAGAGTGATAATAAAGCTGAATTTACAAGCGATGTAGTTGCACAATGATCTGGATGCCAATCCCTCTCATGAGGCATGATTATTGCAGTTGGAGCTTCTTTTATTATTACACCTGCAACTGTATGTATGAATGTATCATTTGTAGGATCAAGTATTGTTACTTCCCTTGGTTTATTTGAACCTACATCACGCACGCGAATGTTTCTTGTAAGCGGGAAATTAAAACGTTTAGGAATCATCCCAAGTAATTCGCATGAAGAAATAAATTCCTTTTTACGTGTATCTGCTAATTCAGGAACAAAGCCAGCAGTCATAAGTGCTGCAATAATTGTAATTTCTGGAATTTCTTTTTTAGCACGTACTGCGAGTCCTCCAGCTAGGAATATTTCATCATCTGCATGAGGAACGAAAATCAGGATTTTTGGTTTTCTTTTAACTTGTCTTCCAGCTACTCCGGGAAGTGGGGGCGGTTTCGCATGAACAGTTGCATTCATGGTATTGAAATATGTGTGATAAGAAATAAAAAGATTGGTAATTTACTCTTTCTTTAAAATTTTAATCAATCCGTGATGAGCCCTTACTTCTACGAGATCTCCATTATTTAGAATCTTAGTAGCAATTTTTGTTCCAATTACACATGGAATTTTTAATTCTCTTGCAATAATTGCTGCGTGGCAAGTTATGCCACCCTCATCAGTAATTATTCCAGTTGCTTTTCCAATTACTGGGATATACTCTGGCCTAGTCATTCCAGAAACTAGAATATCTCCTTTATTCATTTTACTGAATTTGCTTTCGCTTATAATTACCTTAACTTTTCCGCGTACTAGACCTGGGGAAGCAGGGGTTCCTCTTAATTCAGAAACATTTTCATGCTTAGGCAGATTGTATTTCCTTCCTTTCATAAATCCAATATCTGCATGGGTTCCCTTATCATCGTAATAAATGGAAAACCAATCTTTCATTCTTTCTCTTATAATTTCAAGATTAAAATCCCCATTTAAAATCTTTGGAAGTTCCCAAGGAGTTGCATTTACGAGCAATTCGTACTCAATTTTGGTTCTTCTGGAAACTTCTTCTAAGAAAGTATATATTATATGGTTCGCAAGAAGAACACATTTCTTCCGATCATCCTGCATAGTTGTTCCTTTTTCTAGGAGAGTTGCAATTGCCAGTTCTTCTGCAGTTAATTTAGAGAGATAATTTTGCTTATTTTGGATTATTTCTTCCTCCTGGTCCTGGATTACCTTTAGTTCTTCTTCTATGCTCTTGAAGGAAATTAATTCATCTTTCATTTTCTCTAAAAAATCCATTGGACCTAGGAATTTCTTTCGCTTATAATTATTTTCTTTCCAGAAGTATTTCTCAGAATGAGCAATAAGTTCTGGGTATAAGTTTGGATTTTTCTTAACTATTGATTCGATTTCTTCCTTATTCTTTTTGAAGAGCTCAGTTCCGAACTCTGAAATTAATTTTTTCATTAGTTCCAGCATTTCCTTTCTTTGAGAATAAAGGAAAGTGGGAACTTTGGGGTGGGTTACAGAAGCAATTACTTTACTTGCCTCTTGTTTGAATCGAGTGTCTAGTTTCTTGAATAAACTTTCAGAAAGCGCATCTGCATAAATGTAAGTAATTGCTGCAGTTGCATATTCATCTACATAATAGTGAGTAAAGGTATGAAACATTCCCAAAAGTTCTTCATTTCAAAAACTGGGTTTGATACCCCGCTGCTTGCAGCGACCAGTTTTTGAAAGATGTGACCGAATGAGAGCATACCCCATCTGCTTGCAGTGGGGATTCTTCGGTCACTTTGATTAGTCATTTCTTTCAAGTTCATATTCTGGAACTCTCCAAAGAATCTAAGGAATACATCCCTCTTCTTATTGAAAATAGAAATTAATCTGTCTATGTAAGTTGGGTCTTCTATTTGTTTATTTAGGATTTTAAGAGCAGAGTCCCTTGCAACATCCAAATCCAGCCATTCCTCTCCAGCTCCATTTTTTATAATCTCGCAAAAATTTCCAGAAGGATAGGGAATTTCCATATTATAGTAAGCAACTACATAAGTAACTATGCTTGTAGAGAAGATGTGGCCGTCATAACTGCTTGTTTTTTGCATTACCATATAATATCATATAATTGGGGATACGAAAGTTATTTAATTATAAAATAGGTAATTAATCTAATGAATATTTCTGAACTTATTGCTAAGCTTGACCCATACGTAAAGGAAGTGTGCCCAGCTAAGCTAATTACCATCTC
>CAYYPF010000068.1:0-6536 GCA_964473475.1 Microcaldota archaeon
TTAGAATAGTTTAGAAATAGAAACATAAAGAAGAAGTAAAATCCCAATTAGTAATTCTATTCCAATAAATACAAGCACTAATCTCTGCTCAGAAATTCCATTGAATATTTTCATAATTAATTGAGCAAAACCGCGAACTTTTCCTTCAACTGGGTATAATTTTCCATTCCTGTATTCTCCCCACCATTTTGAGCTTGGGAATTTATTGTATAGTTTTATGAAGAAATCAATTACATAAGGAATAAGTAAAAGAGCTGCAAGTGTTTCCATGTTCCCAATTATTGCGCCTGTTGCAAGAACTGCTCCAATTGTAAGATTTCCAATATCCCCTGGAAATGCCTTAGCTGGATAGAAACCAAAAAACATGAATGCAAGCAATGCGCCTAACATTGGAAGGAAAAGAACAAGGAGGCCGTAATTACCAACATGTATTGCAAGTAAGGACATTATAAGGAAAATTACTGAACCCATTCCTGCTTCCATTCCATTGAATCCTGCAAGCATATTTGTAAGATTAGAAGCAACTGCAATTCCAAGAGGAATAAGAAGAATTACGTACCATACTCCAAATTCTATTGGGCCTATAAGTGGAAAAGTCATCATTGTGCTTCCAGTTGCCTTAACTGCAACCAAAGGAACTGCTGCAAACAAAGGAAGAATTGCCTTTAACCACTGGGGAAGATCCAAAAGATCATCCAAAATTCCAATGAATGAAATTGCATGAACAGTAAGTAAGGCTGCCAGAATAAATATAAGGTTGAATAAAATCCCATCAAAAAAAGTGTGAAGAAAAACTGCGAGAAGAACTCCAGCTGTGAATCCAGCAACTATTGCAAGCCCGCCCATTTCTGCAATTTCTGGCTTATTTGGCTTATTTACATCCTTACCAGTAATATTAAATCTCTTTAATCTGGGAATAAGTAGGATTGAAAATAGGAAGGTAATTAAGAAAGAAAATATTAGAATAGCTGCGTAAAAAATCATATCTTTAACCCCTTAAGCTTCTCCTTTGCAAAATCTAATGAAAAGTTATTATTCTTAACTAATAATTCAGTTAAAGAATCTATTTCTTGGGGAGTTTTTGCTCCAGCCATTATTGCAATATTTCTTGCATGCAAACCCATATGACCAGATTGAATTCCTTCTGTGGAAAGTGCTCTTAATGCTGCAAAGGAATTTGAAAGTCCAACACAAGCCATAACCATTGCAAGTTCCTTTGATGATTTTATATTCATAATTTTAAACATAATTTTTGGGTTTGGAAGGGTGTTTATTGCCCCTCCAACTGTTCCTGCTGCAATTGGAAGCTCAATTTTTCCAAGCAAGTCTCCTTCTTTAGTTTTTTCGTAAGAAGTAAGCGGATGATAGCCTCCTAAAGCTGCATACGCATGTGCTCCTGCTTCTATTGCCCTCCAATCCTGTCCGCATGCAAGTGCAACTGCATCTATTCCATTCATTATTCCCTTATTGTGAGTAGTACAACGGAAAATATCTCCTTGAGCAAATGCATAACCATCTAGAATTCTGTCTACTGTTTCCTCTCCGCCTAAATTTTCCTTTTTCCAAACAGCACTTGCTCTTACTTTTCTTTTTACTGCAAGATTAGTGAGTATTCTTAGTCTATACTCTCCTCCAATTAGTTCTTTTATAGGTGGAGCTGATTTCTCTAGAACTGTATTGACTGTATTTGCACCCATTGCATCCCTTACATCAATATCAAATTCTACAATGAGCATATCTCCTCTAGGAGTTCTAATTTTCTTTGCACGAAGGTCTTTTACTCCTCCTCCGTATTTTTCCATTCCTTTTGCAAACTCCTTTGCAGTTGAGAGTAAAGAGGATTTATTTTTTTCAATTTTCTTTATTGCTGCTGAAATTTTTTCTATTCCTACAAATTGGATCTGTCCAATCATTATTGGTTCATCTGCATCAGCAGTGAATCCTTGGGGAAGGGTTAGTTTTGCTCCATTGCATGCAGCTGCGATTACAGAAGGTTCTTCAATTGCCATTGGAATTAAAATTTCTTTTCCATTTATTCTGAAATTAGTAGCAATTCCTAAGGGAATATGGATTGCTCCAACTACGTTCTCGACCATTCGGTCTGCAATTTCATGGGAAAGAGAACCAGTAGAAGTTAGGATTGAGAGCTCTTCCTCTGAAAGTGCACACTCAGACTTTAGAAGATCTGTTCTTTCTTTCATGGATTTTTTATAAAACCCCGAGAATTTGTCTATGTTCATGAATGTAACACCCTATACTGAATGTTCTAATGCATTTGTAATTTCCTCAATCCTTTGGAAGAAGCTGTTTACTTTTCCAGTATAAAGTTCCTTTATTACTTCTAAAAGGCTTTGATTTTCCTCTCCGAGATAATACTTCATATCTTTATTCTTAAGTAAGCCAGTTTCCTTGAGCTTGAGTAAATGGTAGTAAACTGCCTTTGCATTTGGTTTCTCATTTGTATTTTTCTCTAGTTGTTCTAAGAGTTCTTGGGTATTCAGCCTTTGTTTTCTTATGTGTGCAGCAAATAGAACTTCCAGGATATCTAAAACTAAGGTTCTGGATTCATTAGGGGAAACTAAGCCTAAGGAGAGTGCAAGCCATCTAACCATGGACTTCTTTGTAAGCTTTACATCTGAAGTTGGGGTTAGCTCCCTGATAGTAATTTCACTATTTATGAGTTTTGCTTCTGGAATCATAATAGAAAGAAGAACAATAAACTAATTAAAGATTTATGTTTATGCTTGGGGTGTTGCAAATTACATACAACGCTTACTTCTGCATTTAGAGGTTTTTCTAATTATAAACCATGAGTGCTTTCTTTAGCACTGCTTTTCGACCGCACAGCAGAGTACTCAGTACTACTAAGGTTTTTATTTTCAATGGAATAACTAGATTTTATGGATCTTAAACTTAGAACACATCCAAATGTGTTATTTGCATATACTCCAAATAATTTGGACTTGGTAATTAGAGTAGAGAATAATGAAAAAGAGACGTACTGGGTAGAAGCAGATATCTCTGTTCCTCAGAAGATTTCTCTTGCACCAACCTCGAGTGTGAAAAAAGGAAGGGTTAGGATTGGAATTCTTGCAGGAGAGGAATTTATTGAGAAGGCAGTTAAGGTTTATGCTGATGCTTATACAAATCCTCAAATGTACAGATCTAAGGTTACTATATTCTTCTATGATAAGAACGGAATAATTCATTCTAGAACAGAAAAGGGAATAGATGTTCGGTGCGAAATTAAGAAAAAGGAGTTTATGTAATTTTTTCTTTTTTTAATTATATTAATTTTATTTCTCTATCCGCTAGTAAGTGTGAACCATATCCAATAAACCCAGCAATTGCAAAATTTAAGAGGTACAAATCCTGCCTAAAAGCACAGTGAAATTAAAGGGAAATACAATAAAAATTAAGGGTGCAAGCTACAAACGAAAGCTTTTTATTATCATAGTTATCAATGTTATCAAGATGTTCGTTAACATTGTTAACTTTGTTAGGTGGTCACATGAAAGAACCAAATCCATTTAATCCGGGTAAACCAGCCAACCCATCTGAAATGGTAGGCAGAAATGAGCAGATTTATGATTTTGAGCGTTTCTTATCGGGTGCAATGCATGAAAGTCCCATGAGCATGGCAGTGATAGGAGTAAGGGGCATAGGTAAGACTTCATTACTCGCAAAATTTGAAGAAGTGGCTCTGGAAAAAGGCTGTATTGTTATTCGATTAGAGGCTGAAGAAAATCGCTTTTCCAGAGTAGAAGATGTATACAAGGAGATACTCAGGAATCTGGATACAGAATTAAAAAGAAGATCAATTTTACAAAGATGGGAAGGCGGGATAAAAGAGTTTATCGGTTCTTTCTCATTTCAGATTACTTATAGTGACATTGGAATCAAAATCGATACAAAGGAAAAGGAAATAGAATATTTGCCAATTATTTTTAGAGAAAAAATGATTAATATATGGAAAAATATCAAACACGAGGTGCCAGCAGTAGTTATCATGATTGATGAGGCTGAATATTTAGAGCAGATAAAAGGGAGTCTAATGTCGCTAAGAAATATGTTTTCACGCTTAGCTGAAAAGGGATGTGGTTGCATGGTTGTTATATCTGGCAAGCTAACATTTCATAAGGAACTAAGCGATATCTTTTCTCCGTTGACTAGATTTTTTCATATCGAGAAATTGGATACCCTTACCAGAGAAGAGGTAAAAATATTTGTTGAAAGGGAATTGAAAAATGAGGGTGTAAAAATAGAACATGCCTGCATAGATAAAATTGTAGAAGATAGTGAAGGCCATCCGTATATGGTAAATGTTATGGGGCATGTTTTATATAATAAACTAAAAGATAATGAACATTTGATAAAGATAAAACATTACAATGAAAACTTCAGAGATATTATGAATTACTTGGCTCTTGACTTATTTGATGGCATGTATTCTAAAGTTACAGACGCCGAAAAATTAATTTTATTAGAGATAGCAAAAGAACCCGGAGAGGTTTCCACTTCTCAGATAGCTAAAAAACTTAAGAAAAAATTCAGTGTTATCGCTACCCCTCTTCAGAGGCTCATTGAGAAAAATTGCATCATAAAATTAAAAAGAGGCAGATATAATATTTTCCACAAGCTATTTAGGTGCTACCTTCTTCAGAATATAAACATTGAAGCATAACATAAATTCCAGCCAGTGATCCTACGATCAAGACAGCAGAGTACTAAATTATTTTTATTTCCCTATCTGCAACCAGGTGCGAACCATAGCCAATAAATCCAGCAATTGCAGATAGTTCTCCAAATAAATAGTAAATCAAGACACTAAACGCTAGACACAAGACCAGGGAGTGGGTTATTCCTCTATGGTTTGGTTTGAATAATTTGTATAAAATAAAATAAGCTCCAATTATTGCAAGAAATAAGAACAATGCAGTAAGTGAAAGTGAATAAACATAATATGAGAATATAATTGCAAAAACAATTACAATTGAATCCATAATCTTTTTTCCTTTACTTAGTTCATTATCTATATCTGGGATTAGAGCAGAAAGGCCAGCAAGAAGTAGGAGTTTTAAGAGAGAAAGATTATCAGTTATATTAAATAAATAGTAGAATACTCCAAAGGAAAGAACTATTGCCAGCAAACAATGGAGTTTCCAATTCATGGTCTTTCACTTTTCTATAAACTTTTTAATTAAAATTAATCCTTCCAGAACCTTAGATGTGCTGAGGTTATAGTTATGTTCTTATTCACAACAACTTCATACAAATCAGCACCTTTCTCAATGTTCTTGAAATTTCCAGAAAGCCAGTAATACGGAACTCCGTACGGGTCTTTTCTTTCTGTGATTATTGCCTTGAATCGCTGTCTTTGGAGTTTTTTGGGGAAAATAATTTTTGAATTGGATAAGTTATCAGGAAAAGTTACATTATAGAAAACATCCTTTTCTTTCTTCTTAATGAGTAATTTAAGTATTTCTTCTGTGTATTTTTTTAGGAGTTCTGATTGTTTTTTCCATGGATTCCTATTGCCCCAGTTCTCAGGAGATTTATACAAAGAGAATGCAATTGCTGGAACACTGTACAATACTGCCTGCCAGCATGCACCTAAAGTTCCTGAAGAAAGCAAACTATCTACACAAGTATTATCTCCGCTGTTTATTCCAGAAAGAACTAAACTAGGTTTAGGAAATTTTCCTGAATTTATTGCAAAAAGAACTATATCTGCTGGGGTTCCATTTAAGGTGAATATATCTTCTCTAATCTGCTTAAGCCTGAGTGGCTTGTGAAGTGTAAGTGCACTGGAAACTGCGCTCTGTTGCCTATCTGGAACAATTGCAAATGAATTTTTATCAAATTTTTTAGCAGTTTCTAAGAGGATTTCTGCTCCATAAGTTTGTCCATCATCGTTTGTAACTAAAATAGTCATGTAAGAAATAGACAAATATAGTTTAAATAATAAACGATAAGTTAGAGTAAAATATGAGATACACTGAATACAATTAAAATAAACATTTAAAAAGCCTTCTAGCTACAAGATTCTCAATCAACATGACCGAAGAGACCCCGCAGCAAGCTGCGCGGTATACCTCATTCGGTCATGACTTTCAAAAACTGGTCGCTGCAAGCAGCGGGGTATCAAACCCAGTTTTTGAAATGAATAGACAGAGATATAGAGTAAGAGCTGTGCAGCCCTCAGAGAAGATTAATCGAAAGAAGGACAAACGTAGGGGACTAAGTGCTGTAGCGACCTATGCTACTGCAGGGATTGCGGCTGGACTTTTCGAGTACCATCAACTAGGAAAAAAGATTGAAAAAAGTAGAGATAAAAATGAGAAAGCAGAGAAGGGATTATATGATTGTTATGCTCACCTAGTAAGTATTGTTGATAATAATGGAGAAGAATTACGAGCAGCAATAAAAGAAAATGACGGGCATACACAAACATTAGAATGGCTCACGTTATATCGAACATTTAGGGAAAATAATATCCCATTTACAAGACAGTACATAGATCAAGATAGTCAGTA
>CAYYPF010000069.1:0-6472 GCA_964473475.1 Microcaldota archaeon
TTAGGGAAAATAATATCCCATTTACAAGACAGTACATAGATCAAGATAGTCAGTATTACCTTACAGATGCAATGCTTAAGTTAGCTAAAGAGCGAGGAGGAGAGTTAGAAAAAGATGTAAATACCTGGATGATACTAAGAACTAGAATACTTGAGAAACACCCAGAAAGTAAGGACAAATACCTTAAAGTATGGATAAATGGGGAAACAGAATTAGTAAACGCAAGGGAATATGTCGAAAAGAGAAGTGAGAATCGTGTAAGAGATTCAGTATTTGTAGGAGGAGAAACGATTGTATTTGGTATTGCTATTGTAGCAATGCTGAACTTGGCAATTAATGCTATACGATATAGAAAATTAAAAGAAGAAGGGGGAGTTAAAGTAAAAAAATCTGTACTTAGAAAAGCTGGAGAGTTAGTACTTCTACCTGAACTTCCTAGAGAAGAACCTGCTAAACCAAAAGCACCTGAACCTCAGATTACTGCTAAACCAGTAGTAGATATAACTACAGAAATACTGGAGCTAAAAAAAGAAGCAGCAGAAGAGATTGCTAAGATTATAGGTAATGAATGGACAGAAAAAATATTTTCTGTTTTTAGTGAGC
This sequence comes from Microcaldota archaeon, assembly GCA_964473475.1. Lineage (GTDB taxonomy): Archaea > Micrarchaeota > Micrarchaeia > Anstonellales > Bilamarchaeaceae > CAYYPF01. Next base: position 604 of record CAYYPF010000069.1, read on the forward strand.
AATTGAGAAGTAAAACCTTCCTTTTTGAATTAATAGATGGAGAATTAGGAAGACTAATAAGAATATTGCGGGATGCTAAAAAAACATTCAGTGGACAGATGATTGATGGGAAAGATGTTGTAATGGTTATTGAACAATTACAGAATAGAGGAATGGAAGTAGAAATAGATATTGAACAGCCACTTCAAGAGGAAAGCGTTAGAGAAGCAAAAAAGAAACACCCACTAAAGAGCATGTGCCCTGCTGGATTTAGAGGAACAGAATTAATTAGAACACTTGCAGAATATGGTTTCAAAACAAAGCCTACTGAAGGCGGACACTTATTTATCACTTATGGTAATGTGATTGTAAGAGATAGTATGAATAGACCAGTGGTTATGCCTTACGGAAATAAGACAATAGCAACAGGAACAGCGCGATCAATTTTAGATGCATGTGCTCAATATTTAAGAACACTTGAGTCAGCTGCTTGAAAGAAGATATTTTTTAATTTATGGATGAACCCTCATCTTATGTCTATTCCTTCTCTAATTGCCATACTGACAATTGAAACTTGTTTCTTTAATTTCTCAAATTCTCCCTCGGGCTCTAGCCTGCAGAGGCCAAGAGCCAACTCATCTAATAAGCCACTTCCATAAAGGAACTCCTGAAAACGTTGTTTCTGGTTTATCCCATCCAATCACAGTTACTTTCTTTATTTCGTGCTCTTTTTCAAGTGCCTTAAGGGCTCGTTCCTGCCTTTCTATATCACCACCATAAGAGACCTGGATTGCCTCGCTTAATTCATTTCCTTCTTTTATGATAAAATCGACTTCATAATCTGTTCTTTTTTCTTTCCAGTAGTATATCTCTTTCCCTTCTCTCAACAACTGTACGCCAACTGTATTTTCAATTGTTCTTCCAATATCTTTTGAGAACTTGAATGCGTTTGCTTCCCTCAGCCCAGAATCTATAGTATAAACCTTTCTTGGATTGACAGCTTGCTCCTTAAGTGAATAAGAAAATTTAGACGTAAAGAAAAGGAGGTATGCCTCACAAAAATAATGCGAAAATCTGTCAATGGTATCCACTGAGAGTTGTAATACTTCTCCAAGATTGTTGAACGATTGGGGGGCGCTTATATTGGAAAGGTAATATCTTGCCAATTCCCGCAGTTTTGCACCCTCCCTTATTTTATAACGTTCTATGATGTCCTTCGCAAGTATATCATCATAGTATGCTGAAAGAACGGATTTTTTTTCTTCACTGAGTACTGCTTTAGGAAATCCCCCCCATTGGAGATATTCAGTAAGAAGATTCACAACTTCGGTTTTTCTCAGCAAATATTCTTTTTGAGATTTTATGCCGCGCACGCTAAGAAATTCCTTAAAGCTAAATGGGAAAATTTTAAGATTTACGTGTCTTCCTGTTAAAAGCGTGCCATATTCACTGCTCAGTAATTCACTGGTTGAACCAGAGACAAAAATATCAGCAGATCCCTTTTCATGAAGTCCGCGCACAAACTTCTCCCAGCCATTTATTTTTTGGATCTCATCTAAAAACAAAAATACCTTGCCTATTGGATTTATGATTTCTCGATATGCCTCAAATATTTTCATTAACATTTCCAGCGTCATAGTTCCAAAGGCTGCTTCTTCTAGATTTACATATAAAACAGTGTCAGAACCATGTTTTTTCGATATCTCATTAATATACTGCTTCAGAAGCGTTGATTTTCCTGCCCTTCGTACTCCAGACATCGTTATTATTTGGCCAGTTTCGTGCAGTTGTCTTAATCTCTGAAGGTAATCATCACGCAGAATGCCTGCCTTTAATTCCCCTTTCCATGGATTCCATTCAGATAGGATTTCAATAATTTCTGTTTTTTCCATGAGTATACTGGTTAGGAAAGTTATATAAATATATCGTATACTATGTATACATTTTATCAGATATTATCGTATAAATTGCATACGACTCGAGGAACGGTTATTTGGTTCACTGTAACTCCACACTAAAATTTGTTATTTGACTTAGGATGATTAAGGATGAACTCTCATTCTATCTCTTGGGAATAGCATGCACTCTCGAATATTACTTTGATTTGTAATCTTCTGGGTAATTCTTTCCAATCCAATGGACCAGCCAGCATGCGGAGGAGCACCCATTCTGAATGCATTTATATAAAATTCAAAATCAGCTAGGTCCATTCCTCTTTTCTTTAGTTGTTCCTCAAGAAGTGCTGCAAGGTGAATTCTCTGCGCTCCGCTTGCCATTTCCAATCCTTTATACATAAGATCAAATGCATTGCAAACCTCTTCCTTTCCTTCTTTAGGCATTGAATAGAATGCTCGGACTGGAGTTGGCCATTCGTGAATAAAATAAGCATCTTCCTGGAGAATTTCCTCTAGTTTTTTCTCTGCTTCTTTACTCAGATCTTCTCCCCATTTAAGTTTGAAATTGTTTTCATTTAAAAGTTTTACAACCTCATCGTAGGAATATCTCTTGATTTTCTTAGGAATTTCCAATTTTACTCCGAGGGTGGAAAGTTCTTTTTCCATTTTAGATGCTTGAGTTAGAATGTAAATAAAAACTTCTTCAAGTAAATCCATTGCATCATTATGGTCTGCAAATCCAATCTCCACATCCATTTGGATTATTTCATTCAAATGAGAGGTAGTTGCATGCTTCTCAGCCCTAAATACTGGAACAGTCATGAACACCTTATCCATTCCTCCAATTACTGCAAGTTGTTTGTACAATTGAGGAGATTGGGCCAGGTATGCTTTTCTTTCAAAATAATCAATAGAGAATACCTCTGTCCCTCCTTCAGTTGCTGCACCAGTAATAGAAGTTGGATGAATTTCTTCAAAATCTAGAGAAAGGCATTTTTCCCTAAATGAATTAGAAACGACGGACTTTAGTGAGAATATTGCAGAAGGAATTTTTCTTCTCAAATCTATATACCTATAATCCAATCTGGTATCCAAGTCTGAAGGAACTGCATCAGAAGGATCAACTGGAAGTTTTCTTTCAACCTTATTTAAGATTTCTAATTTCTCCGGGATTATTTCTAATCCATCTGGGGCTATTTTATTCTCCTTAACTAATCCAATTACCTGGACTACATCTTCCCTGTTGAATTCAAATTTATCCAGAATTTCATCTGGAACCAGGCCTTTTTTTACAGTTACTTGAATCATTCCTGTGCGGTCCCTGAGTAAAATAAACCTAACTTTTCCCAGGTTCCTAAATTCATGAACCCACCCTGCAAGCTCTACTTTTTCTCCTTTTTTCTTTTTAGCTTCTTCTACGTATTGTTTCCTGAACATATACACAACCAACTAGATTCTACTTATTAGTATTTTTATGTCTTTCTAGATTGGTTTTGTAGGTATGAAACCGTTTTTAGGTTTCACTATGATTATCAGAAATAGAATATCGTATTAAATTTAAGAAACTGCGAGTTAACCTAAACAAATTGAAGAACTGAAAGAAGGAGCAGGAACATTGGAATTAAATATTTGACCAGGACCAAAAATGGATTCACTAAAAACTTTGGAAGCAGTTTAGAAATCTCTTTTTTTAGTGGTTTGTATCCCCAGGATAGGAATAGAACAAAAATAAGAACTGCAATAGGAAGCAACTTTCCAACAAATACAGCATCCATGAAATCCAGGAAAGGCATTCCGAATATTTCTGTCCCAAATCCAGAGTAACTAAGTGCAGAGGGGAGGGAGGCAAGTGCAAGCGCAATAAATACGATTTTTGAAGCATTGGGACGTTTCAGCTCAAAGAGATCTTCAGCCATTGTTATTGGAACCTCAAGAAGGGAAGCAGCAGAAGTAAGTGCTGCTGCAAAGAGCAGCAGGAAGAATAAGGGAACAGCTAATGAGGAGAATGGAAATGCATTTAAAGCTGGAAGCAAAGATTCAAAAGCAAACCCTGGACCAGCACCCATTGGAATATTATTTCCAAATGCAAGTGAGAAAATGAGTATTCCTGCAAGAAGGGCAACCAGCGTATCTACAATTGAAACAATTAAGGAAGAGGTATGCATATCTTTGTAGGATTTGCTGTAGCCTGCATAGGTTAGAAGAAGTCCGAATCCGACTCCTAAGGAAAAGAATGCCTGGGAAAATGCAAGGGTCCAGGTATTGAAATTAAAGAAATATGCAGGATCTACTTTAGTATAGTATTCAATAGCCTTGTCTGCCCCATAAGTAGAAAGTGCACCAACTAGAAGAACAAGCAAACTAAGCATAAACAAGGGAGTAAGAACCATATTTAATTTCTCCAAGCCTTTTTTTATGCTTGAGCGCATTATTATGAATAATAGAAGTACAACTGTAAATGTTGAATAAATTGAATTATCTGTTTGGATAAAATCACTGAATGGGATTATTATACCTGAAAGGGAAAAGAAAAAGTATGCCAGCGTCCAGCCAGTAACAACTACATAATAGCTTGCAATTATGAATGTAAACAAAAGCGGAACATATCCTAAAAGATAATATTTTTTACTTAATTTTTGGATTGCACACAAGGGTGTTCTTGAAAGTTTTGAACCAACAAAGAATTCCAAAATCATAACTGGAATTCCAACTAGAGCTATTGCAATTAGGTATGGAAGTATAAACGAGCCGCCCCCATTTGCTGCAGCCATATAAGGAAATCTCCAGATGTTTCCCACCCCGACAGCTGAGGCAATTGCTGCAAGAATAAATGCTTTCTTGTTTGACCAGTGCTGATGCGCATTGTGATCATTTACCATTGGGGGGGACAACGCAGATAAGATTTAAATTGGTAACCTAGAAATAGTTCCAATGAATCTTTTTAAGTCCCTTGAGGAGAGAAGCAAAATATTCAGGAATGAAGAGGTATTCAGCTCAGATTATCTTCCAGAAGAAATCCTGCACAGGGAAAAAGAAATAAATGAAATTGCATTTGCATTCAAAGGAATCTCTAAAGGGAATATAGAAAATTTGTTTTTGTATGGACCAACTGGAACTGGAAAAAGTTCTTCAACTAGATACGTACTTAAGGAATTGGAAGAGTATAGTGGAAAAGCAGTTGGGATTTACTTAAACTGCTGGAATTATTCAACCAGGTATTCAATTCTAAATCAGATTGCATATACATTTGATGAATTTATTCCAAGAAGAGGATTGGCTCCAGACCAATTAATTGAGAGCATTGCAATTACTGCAAAAAAAGAGGAGAAGGTTCCGATTATAGTTTTGGATGAAGTGGATGTATTGAGTAAAAGAGGAGAGAGCTCAGTTCTTTATGATCTTCTAAGAATTGGAGAAACTTCTGGATTGAAGATTGGTTGTGTACTTATTACTAATGAGCAGGATTTTGTGCTTGGATTGGATAAGCGAATCAAAAGTTCATTTATTCAAAGAAGTGTTCAGTTTGTTCCTTATAGGCCTTCAGAATTAAGGGATATTGTAAAGGAAAGAGCAAAATTAGGGCTTCTTCCAAGTGCATATGATGAGGAAATTTTAGGTGCTTGCGCTGGTTTTGGAGCAAGGCATAGGGGAGATGCAAGAATAGGAATACGATTGCTCTGGACAGCTGGAAGGGAAGCAGAAAAACAAGGAAAGGAAAAAATAGAAATTCCAGATGTGGAGAAAGGAAAGATTGGTGCTTTAGCTGAGAAAGAAAGTGAGGCACTCTCTCATTTAAGTGAACAGGATAAGAAGGTTCTTGAGCTCATTGGAAAAGAGTATATAAAGAGCCCTGAAATATATGAGAAATTAGGAATAGATGAGCGATTAGTGAGAATGAGCATTGAGAAGCTAGAAAAGTTCGGATTTATCGAGAGTGAGGAGGGCAGTCCCAGAGGAGTAAAACTGCTAAGAAGAAGTACTAATTTATAAAATTA
>CAYYPF010000070.1:0-6376 GCA_964473475.1 Microcaldota archaeon
CTTGTTTGCAAATACTAAGACGAGATATACATTACTGATATGGTCCCGAGTCCAGAACTCGAGACACTAGACTTCAAGACCATTGAAGTTAGTATCAAAGGGGTATTAGTATTTTAAGAGAACTGAGACATAGGTTAAAAAATATTAAGATCCTATAGAGTATAAGAAAGGGAGAGCTAATGGATAAAAAAACAAAATATCGCTCAGTGGAACTTGCAAGGCTCCTAGAAAAAACTAGGAAGGAATGCCCAGAATGCAAGAGAACCAAACCATTAGCTGAAGCAGTAGAAGCTCCAATCCAAAAGGAAATAAGAAAGAGCAATGGAATTGCGTATGTAAGTAAGCAATGGAAAGAAGAGCAAACGCACTCAAAAGTAAAGAGAGTAGTATACTTTGAGGAGGAAGGGCTGGATAATCTAAATACAGTTCCTGTGAATGGGGAGGAAGTAGTTAGAGTAGAGTATAGGGGAACAAATTACATTCTTAGAAAGACCAAAGAACCAATAGCTAATGCAATACTTAATGTTTATTCAAAAATAAGGGATAGAGTAGAGCAAATAGTTGGATATGTAGTTACTGTAACTGGATTAGTTTACTTAATCAGTAAAGTGAATGAAGTAATGTTTACTTCGAATAAACATATATGTTCTGGAAACCTGAAATACTGCCAAGCAGAGAGCCTGAGCAGCGAGAGAAAGGAACAGATTGCAGAAAGGGCAGTTGAGCATATAATTGAGTTGAATAAGAAAAACTTATTGGTTCAGGGAATGGGAACTGAAAACTTATTATATAATGAACAAGAAGTAAGGCTTGGCGACCTTAGAGGATTGAGAATGAGTACTAAGCCAGCTACGTTCTTAGTTGAGCTTAAGGTATTTCTTAGGGAACTAGTTAGAAAAGGATGGGTTAGTTCTGAGGGGTTGACTTACTTACTGGCTTTGTATATGGGTGCTCATCCAGAAATGTGCGCTTCCTGGTATGCTGAGGAATATGGAAAAGAAGCAAAGGAAGAAATAGAAATTCTAGAAGTATTAGAAAGAAGAGTAGTAAAAGGAAGTTCTAATTAGTTATAAAACTTCAAACTCAGTTGCTCCAAAATTATCTTTATCTCTTTTTAGCCGATAGCTTACTGAAAAATCTGAGCCTAAAAGAAGTTCTTCATGAGTAATTACAAAGGTTTGGTCAACTATTTCTGGGACTTTGGTTTGCAGGGTTTCTGAGAGAAGATTTACTGATTCCTGGTCTAAATTATGGGTTGGTTCATCTAAAATTAACCAGCTTAAATTAGGTGTAAGAACAGTTGCAAGAGCAACTCTCAGAGTTAAAGCAGCACAGGCTCGTTCCCCTCCACTAGCTATAGATTCGAGGGCTTTCCAATTTTCTTGGTGGAAGATTTCAAAGGAATAATCAGAATCAGTTACATTTAGCTTAAGTGCCTTGTAATCACCGTATGGATAGAAAATGCTCCAAACCTCATTCATTGCCTGGTTTATAGAAAAGATTAGTTCAGCTCTTAAACTGGTTTGGACTTCTGAGAGTGCATTCTTATAGATTAGAAGGTCTTCTTCAAATTTAATTAATTTAGAAATGGAATCTTTTGTGGATTTTAGTAAGGAAAGCTCTTCTTCTGCAAGTTTAAGGAAATTATCTGCATCAAAGAGTTCTCTCTTTAGGTGCTGGATGGTTAGGGAATTCTTTTCTATGAATAATTTGAGGGAATTATAATCTAGTTTAAGTTTCTCTAGTTCTTCCTCATTAAAACTAATTGAATCCATTTCTTTTTTTAGCTGAGTATATTTGGAAAGATATAATTCTAATTCTTTTTTCTTTTCTAAGAATGATTCTAGGTCTCTTAATTCTAGTTTAATTTTATGAATCTCTTCTAAGAGAGAGGAGAATTCTTTGGAAGAAAGTTCCTTTTCCTCTTTCTTTAGTTTAAGTTGGGAAGTGAATTGAGTTAGTTCTTCTTCAGTAAAAGAAATAGAGGAAAGTTGTTTTTCTAAGGAAACTTTTTCTTCAAGCTGAGTTCTTATTGAAGTGAGCTGGGTTTGAAAGGATTTGAGTTCTTTTTCTTTTGAGAGAGAGCTAGACTTAGTAGTTTCTAGTTCAGACTTTCTTTGAGTTAAAAAATTTAGTTTAGTGGTTCGTAGATGATCTAGTTTTTCATTGGAAAGTTCTGAAGAACATAGGGGACAATGAGGGTGGTCCTTCTTTAGGATTGAACATAAATCAATTAGTTCCTGGATTTCTACTTGGAGAGATTTTTCCTTAGCCTTAAGATCTAGAATTTCTTTTGAGAGAGAATCTTCTTTCTGTGTCAAAAACAACTGGTAAGAGATAGGTGATTTGCTTGTTTTTGACAGATCGAGATTCGTAGAATCTCGGGATTTTAGTTCTCCTAGATTGTTCTCAGAAAGTTTTTTAGAAAGGGAAACCAATTCTTGTTTCAGTTGGATTGATCTCTTCTTTCTTTCCTCTAAAAGAGTGGATTTTTTAGAAAGAAGGAGAATTTCCTCTTCTAGTTTCCTTAAAGAAAGAGTGAGAGATTTTTCTTTTTCCAAATCAGAAGTAAGGGTGGATTTTAGGGTGGAACTTTCTTTTTGATCTAACTTCTGCTTATTTAAAGAGGATTCTAAACTGGAAATTGTTCCTTGAATTCTAAGAAGAGAATCTTTCTTAGTTAGGAATTCTTTCTTCTTTTTCTCTAAACTTGGGAGTAGGGATTCTTTATCCTTTAATTCCTTGGATTTAGAGGAAAGAGCAGATTGAATTTTAACTAGCTCTTCAGTTATTTCCTTAATTTTTTTCTCTGATTCTTTTTTCTTCAGTTCTAGATAATTTAGTTTTAGTGGATCGAATTTCAATTCCAGGGTTTTTCTATTGGATTTTATTTTATTTATTGCACTTACAGTATTTGCTCGGGCAGATTCAAACTTATCTAATCCTAAAAGACGATCAAATTCTTCCTTTCTTCTTTTAGGATTAAGGGTAAAGAAATAGTCTATACTGTTCTGCTCAGAATAAATAGCTCGAGTGAATAGATCATAGTCAATTTTTAGAAGATTTTCAACATATAGAGTAACTGCTTTGGTTCCTTTTTCCTTTAGAGAAGTATTTGCATAAGCAAAAGCATCAGTTGATTTTTTTTCAATTGTTCTTTCTATTCTATAAGTAATTCCTTCCCAAATAAAAGTAAGCTCTATTTTTGCATGTTTTTCTCCATTGCGGACTATATCCATTAGACTTAGTTTTCTGGATTCTAAGGCTGGAAAGGTTCCAAATAAGGCAAAGCTTATTGCATCCATTATACTGCTCTTTCCACTGCCCATTATCCCTATTACTAAATTTGTTCCTTTCTTGAATTCTAGGAGAGTGTTTGCATGTGATCTCCAATTAATTAAGCGAATAGAAGAAAGCATTGGATATATATTATTGGGTAAGTGTTAAAATGGTATTGTGCAGTATGAAATTACTTTTTATTTAATTTCAATTGAGCAAAGGATTTGCTTGTTTTTTGGCTCCAGAAACTGGGGAGTTCATTTGTAACAAAGCCTCTGAATTCATCAGAATAAACGTAAGTGGAATAACGGCCTTTATCTGCAAGTTCTGTAAACTGAGTGCAAACCTCATCGTAAATTTCTCCTATTTTCTTTCGTTCAAATTCCTTTTGGAGAAGGGAGGGCTTTCTCATGAGTAGGTAATCTGCTTGGCGAATTGTGTTTATTTCTAAATTAGCAGAATTTTGGGAAATGAAGAGTACAGAAATGTCTTTGTGCCTTGCTACTAGAAGAAGGGCTGAGAGAATTTTATTTGCTGAAGATTGGGAAGAACGGGAGGAGAAGAGAATTCCACCTTCATCAACTAAAACGATATAGCCATTTGGAATTTTTTCTACATTACTTACAAAATGAATCCAATCTGGAAGGGTATTTTCCTCAAAGCCCATTGCACATACTTTTCTATTGCTTTTTGCAGCTATATTTTCAAGAACTCGCATTCCAAGTGCAGATTTTCCACTTCCTCTTGCTCCTAAAATTAATCCAATTGTACTTTTTGAGGAGAGTAATTTATCTTCAAATTCTAGAAGATTACCTACTAGTTGTTTTTGGAGAATGAGTTGTTGGTAGGCTGGAGCGGAATGAGGTTTGCTTGAGTTAGTAACTTGTTGCTTTCCTGATGAATAGATCTTACTTAGTAAAAAACCTGCAATCTTGAGAATAAATTTAGTGAATAGATAGAATATGTGAAAAATACCTGAGGCAATCCATACTATTGCATTCCAGAGTTTTCCTATAATAGTAGAATGTTTCTTGGACATGTTTGCAACCAAATAAGTTTTTCCGACTAATGTTTTTATGTCTTTCTACATTAGTCATGCAATTAGAAGCAACACAATAGTCAGTAATATTCCTATTAAATACCAGGTTAATTTTCCCTTGGTTCCAGAAGGAATCAGATGCCTTGTGGCAATGTATAAAACAATTCCACAAACAAATGCAAGGGAAGAATAAAAGAGAACTGTATTACCTACAAGAAAGAATGAGGATAATGCTCCTGTAAGTGGGAGAAATGAAAGAAGAATTCTGAGGATCTGGGAAACCTTAAATTTCTCATGAAGATCTGTGAATGAAAATGAAAGAGAGAAACAGTGTATCATAAAGGGAATAAGAGCAAGAATTGCAGGAAAAAAAGTAGTTGTTTGTATAAACAATGCCATTGCAAGTCCTGAGAAAAAGGAATCTAATGAGAAACCTAAGAAATGCAGTTCCATTAGTTCCTTTCTACGTTCACTCTTCTTGCCAGCATGTAAGTATATGATTTTATTGAGAATATGGAACGCTGTAAAACCAAGCAGAATTAATGGAAATATTGGAACTCCAAAAGTTACAGATGCGAAGGAAAGATTTTCCATAAGCTCCAAAAAAACATAAGAAAGGAATATCCCTCCAGTGAAACTAATTAAATTATCATGGTATTTGGAGAACAGATCATGCAGGCGATTGCCTAAAAGAGCAACTGTGGAAAGAATCAGACCAAAGATAAATGAGTATAGCATAATACAATTTAAATTGTAATTTTTATAAGTATTACTATGCCTGGTCCTTGTTCTTTTTGTGAAGCTGAATGCTGTAAGAATTATCTAATTGTAGTCACCTCTTTTGATGTTTATAGGATTCAGCAAAAAACAGGAATTAAGGCTGAGGAATTTGCATATTTCTCTAATTTGGATATAATTAATTTTAATGAGGAATTAGTATTGGAATTCCTTCAGCCTGGGAATAGCTTCATAGAAGAAGGATTACTTGCAATTAAATCAAGACCGTGTTATTTTCTAGAAAGAGATAAGTGCAAGATATATAAGTTTGCTCCACTTGCTTGTAAGAAATATCCTTATTCTTCCAAAGGATTAATGTCTGGGAAGGTATGCCCTGCGATTCCAAGAATGATGTTTAGGATGAAAATTTGGAGCAGGTTTCCTAAAAATTATTTGGATGAATTATATGCATATGCACATATAGTTGGAGAGTGGAATAGAGCAAAGAAACCTAGAGAAGAATGTTTGGAATTTTTATTGGATAGAACTAAGGAAATAATTAAAAAGAAGGCCTAGACCCCTTTTTATATTTTCAATAACATTAAAAAAACTTCCAACAATAATTGAACTATGGAACAGGTAGTCCGAAGAGCCCTTAATAGATTCGCAAAACCAGCAGCCCGGTCAAGGCCAGTATTAGTTATTGTAGACATGCACGATGACCAGGGGAGTATTATTTCAAGTAGAGGTTCGACTGACTCTGGAATCCAGAAAATAGCGGAAGTAATATCTGCTGCAAAAGGAATGCATATCCCAGTCTTATTGATAACACTGCCAGAATATCCGCGCATACTACAGGAATTGCTGGATGCTGCTGGCCCAGACCCAAGAACAATGATAAAACTATACAGAAGTTGTTTTTTAGATCCGGAATTTGCAGGGATTATAAATGAACTTACAATAGGCACCTTGATATTGGGGGGCTGGAAGCGCAATAAATGCGTTCTGGCAACTGCAGAGCATGCACTACAATGTGGGTTTGGAGTAATGACCTCTGAAGACATCCTTTTTCACGGCTCGGAAGATAATGCTACCACGCTTGCAAGTTCAGAAAGGGGTTTCTATAGAGAAAAAACTGAATTTTATGAAACTTCAGGAGCATTGATAGCGAAAATGGAAATGAGATATAAATCGTTATAAATTATTCTTAGTATTAATTATTAGTACGATGATGAATTTCACGGTGATCTCTGAACTAAGCCCTAAGCTTCGGCCACGGCCTAAAAAATGAGGATTGACGTGCGGTCTGAGTATCTATAAAGTCTCCAGTCTAGAGTCTAG
>CAYYPF010000071.1:0-6067 GCA_964473475.1 Microcaldota archaeon
TGTTTCATTGTTAGCGGTTGGCGCAAAATTAGCATCTGACCAAGTTCTTTGGCTTGCTCTAATTCGACGCTAGAAAAAGGAATTTCAGGAACTTCTGTAATTTCGACAGCTGATCCGAAAGCAGCTTTAATTTCAACAGGGCCGAGGAAATCAGACCCCATAATTTCTTTAGCTTGTTCAAGTAGCTTAAGAATATCAGGAGAGATCTCAGCGGTTGGCATCGATTTTAAAGCCTCTTTAACTGAATCAGGAACATCGGCGCTATCCAGAACCCCTGCAATTTCTTCGTCGACTTTTGCTCTTAGATCGGGCTTTTCCGGCTCGACAGTTTGCTTCTGTTCTGCCAGCGTGCGCCTGGTGGATTCAATTGGAGGAACATATACAACATGATTAATCATTTCTTCCACTTTTTGTCTGTCTTCGGCACTTTCAAGCTTATTGGCGTAATAGTATCTAAGGGCACGTTGAAAAGTCTCAGAAATGTCTCCGTTATAGAAACGGGCAACGAAACTGCTAACCCGATGTGGCTCCATTCTGTCATCAAAAGTGAATGGCTGCGGTTGATCGGCGGCAACAGTTCGTTGTCGAACTAGTTTTTTAGCGTCTTGATGAAATTGTTGATATATTGCCAGTATTTCTTTAATCCCGGGAATTTCAGCCATTTGCTCACGAGATAGTGTTTGATTATTTGCTTGGAAATATGACTTCTCTGCCGGCTGCTCGGTTTGAGAACCAACACCAAATAAAGATTCAATCGAGAAAGCAAAAGTCGATTCTGGTAATTCGGAAACTTCTTTTTGATAAACCCAGCGACGAAGTTGCGCGGGGTCAAGCGGCTCTCTGCCAAAGTATCCTTTTCCTGGAGGGTTCATTAATGCGATAACTTTTGTATCTTCGTGGCTGGCATGAACGACTTCTGAGGCATCTTCAGAAAGCACTACTTCGCCACCTCGCTCCAAAGCATCTATTACCTCGTGCAATCGAATCAATATGTTAGGCGCGGAGGCATTAAACTCATCAAGAATAATAACTTTCCTTTTGCCCTCTTCTTGTCGTAATCCCGAAGTAACTTTCCCGTCAGCAAAAATATATTCTGGATCCTCGGGGTGAGTTTTATTTGGATTAGGGATATATCGCCCCATTAGATCCTCAACGTCAGTTGCACCGTTCAGATTAGCATAATGGACTTCATAACCAAGCTCGGCACACATTTTTCGAACCGTAGTAGTTTTACCTATGCTAGTTCCGCCCTCAATTAACATTGGGTCACCTTGTAGCATTGATACAGCGATCTTCTGTTGGAGTTCAAGTGCAAATTTATCGCTGATATAATCCTGGTATTTTTCTCTGTCTGGCACAAAATTGCTCGAGGTTTTAGACTTTTCCAAACGCACGCCAAGATATGAGACAGAATCTTCGTCCTCAAAAATTGGCGAGGTTTCTCGTCCAGGGATTTGAGTTTCCGGGGAACCTGAAAACTCTGCCGAATCGCCAGATCCTCGAACAACATTTGCAAAACTTGTTTCAGGTGAATTTGATGGCATGCTTTATCCCTTATTTCTATATGCAATTCCCGTAACCGCTGAAAAATCAAAGTTGATACTTTGCAGTTTCTTCAGTTGATTGTCAGTAATAAGCAAAATGACTGACTTGTTATTATAATCGGGAGTCGCAACAATATTCTTCATCCTTTTTTCGTCAAACAGATTTATTTGACCAGTCGGGTATTGCAAAGCAAGGTCGTATAATTTTTTTGATTCTGACTCATCCTTTAACTCGAAACAAATTTTGCTCTGAATATTTAGGTCTGAAATAGTCGATAAAGTGTCAGTAGGGAAAATATAACCTCTTCCCGCCAATTCGTCTTTTGTCCGAACAAGTTCATCGTCGGTATTGGCTAAAACTAAAGACAGCTCCTTTTGTGAGATGCTATCTTTTAAGAATTTTTCAAATTTATTATTGTCCATATGATCTAATTGTATTAAAATTTATCATAATTAGCAATCGCTTCACGAATCAAATCCGCAAGCTTTTCAGCCATCTCCTCAACGGTGTCTACTGAAACACTATTAGGATAAAGCGATGTCATTTGTTCAGTGTGTTTACCAACACCCAAGCCGACCAATTTAATATCTGTTTTCTCCATAATAGTTTTAATGACTCTTCCAAGATCAAATTCTGACTTTGGGTGTTTGTCTGACTCGTCATCGATTTCTCCGTCGGACAAGGTAACTAGGAATTTATTATCTGATTTCTGTTTTTCGAGTCTTTCTGCTGACACTTCCGTTGCCCAACCAATATCTGTCACTCTGTGCTCGCGACCACAATTTTTGCACACGCTATCTTCCGTTTCTTGAAGCATGCCACCCATCCGTTCTCGGATCGTATTTGCCATTTCCTCGTCAAATCCTTGATATTCAAATATCTCATCATTAAAGCCGCTAATTTCTAAATTAATCCCCAGGCGGTTCAGAACTTCAGCAAGTACGACAACTGCTTTAAATGTTTCATCCGCTCTTTTTCTAAACCACATAGACCCCGATAAATCCACAAGAAGTAAAATTGCGTAATCCCTTTCCTGCGGCAATTCTTTTCTCTGCCAGGCATCGCTCTCCATGACCGGAACTGATTTAGCCTTTTCCTGAATTCTTCTTTTGATATCTATTCTCTTACCGGTACGAAACCCGCTTTCCCATTTACGTGCTTGTCTCTCAACAAAAATCGCACGAAGTTCTGCTTCTAATTTATCAATAATTGGCAGCACTTCTCGCCTTACTTCTTCATAAATGTTCACATCTTTTAAAAGTTCACGATTGGCTCTTTCCTTATATGTCAGTAGTGCTTTATTCACTTCTAAAGGCACTCCCGGAGCCTTTCCTTCAATTTGCTGAGTTCCACCAGCACCTCTATGTTCTTGATGTTCACCATCCTCTCTTTCCTCTCTTTCCTCTTTTTTCTCTGGATCCTCGGATAATTTGCCGCCCAGTTCTTCGTCAAGCTCTTTTTCGAAATCAGAAATTGATTTTTCGGCTTTTTCTGCCAATTCTTTTTTCTTATCCTCAGGAAGAGAATCAATGTAATCTTTAATCTTCTGTCGAAGTTCAGGAGAAAGTGAATCAAGGTCAATTGGTCTACCTTTTTGATCTGTTTGCTCACCTGGTTCTCCAGCTCCTTCGTTTGTAGCTTCCTCAGGTTCACTACCTTTTTCTCCGCCTGTTTCACCGTTCTGATCTTTTTGTTTTTCTTGTTCTCGCTCCTGTTTGGCTTTTTCTATCGCATCGTCAATTACTTTTTCAAGTTCTTCTTGTTCTTCCGGTGTTAATTGATCGCTTAATTCCTGAGGCAATCCTTGACCGCCGCTTTCGGATTGACCTTGTTGCATTTCATCTAATAATTCTTGGGTTCTTTGATCTTCCCTGTCCTTTTCAACTAGTTTTTGAAATTCCGGCCAAACCCGTTCCAAATTAATTTGGTAAGATGCTCTTGCATATTCGGAGATCAGATCCTCTCCTGTTACTGTTCGGCCATCGGCAGTTACTTCGGATTCTTTCCCATCAGCACCACTTCGACTCGGATATGTAGTCCATGAATCACGAGCACTTTGGATAGTGTCCCTAACTACCTGCTTAACTTCATCTGGCAAATCTTCAGAGATTTGATAAGCATCTTCCTGATCCAAAAACCATTGCTTAATATATTCGAAACCAGCTTGCATAAATCTTGGTTGATGGCCGAGTTTTTCTTGTGCTTTATCTCTAAATTTATTTTCCAGATCCAGATTCATTTCGTAAGCCAGTTGCATTTGCTCGCGAAATTTCGGATAATTTTCTGCCACAAAGTTATTGTCCCTCGGGTCTTCGATGGCATTCATCATAAAAGAAAAACTCGGCTTGCGCCAAGTTTCCACTGGAATAAATTCGGTTCGAGAAATACGGCGATGACCACCCTCATGTGAGATAACAAAGCGCAAATAGTCCATTGGTTTTTCCAATAAATCCTTGGGGTCGATACGAATAATGTTTTCCTGGAAATCCCAATGCCAACCCTTGCCCGGTTCATTAAGTTCAACTGGAATTCGAAAATCCTTGCCGATAAAATAAGCTAGGGATGATAAAATTCTGCGCTTAGTTTCAATTTCTTGTTGCTGTTCGGGAGTAAAGACAATTTTTTCTTGACTAGGTTCGTCTTCGAATTTTCTAAAACTTTCCCCGAACTTAGCGCCAGATTCAGGCTCAATTGGAGATGCTTCAAATCTTTCCATCTTATATTAAGATTACAGGAGTTGAGGCAAAAAAACAAGGCGACGGTAATCGATATCAAAAGTCCGTCTTGCTCATTTGAAGGTTTGATTTTGAGCACGTTAACTGTCATTTTATTGGTATAATAATTTCAGGGAGCAGAAAATGAAAAATTTATATACAATTCTTGAATTACCAGAAAAATCGAAGAATTCTTTGTCAACCGAGCTTGAAAAACTTGGCCTTGTTTACACCTCACTTGAAATGGGAGGTGGCCCAGCCGTCCTGCTCCTTGCCCAGCCACCACGTCCAGTCGGGGTCGAAGCATGGTTGCTTCTTGCGATTATAACCGATGAACTCGCGCGTCCCGACGAAACCCTGGCAGACTCCCACTTGACCATCCGGAGCAATGGTGAGTTGCTCGCCGCAAGCAGCACAATCGAAAACGTAGATCTCGCGCTTGGCAAACTGCTTTGTCTTGCGCATGACGCGTTCTTCGTATACCCCGTAACGGTCGCAGACTTCTTGACATTGTAACAGTGCTTCGGCGAATCTCTCGCCGTAGTCATCTCCGAAATACTTACGCCCAGGGATCGACTCAAGCATATTGAAGCCAACAGCCTTGACCAGCGGTTGCCCCAAGCGGCTGATGGCCGTGGTGGAAGATGTCGAAGATGTCGACGAGTGGCTCACTGACATCGAGGCCTGGTGCCAGGCCTATCTGAAGAACTGGCATGCTCGTCGCCGGCGTCGCGAGAAGAAGCACTGACGACGACGCCAAAATTTAGTCTGCTGGGCGGGCCGCATTCACAGGCCCGCCCGGATTACAAAATTAAAAACTCCGCTGACTAGCAGATGTGGCGATAACAATGATAAAATAACTTTGGAGGATAAATGTTCAAGGAAAGTGATGAAGCAACTCAAGTTGATGATCGTGAGCCGGAAGAAGAGACCAAATTAGTTAAACTTGTTAATGGTCTAGTCGATGACACCTCGAATGAGTGGACTGGAAGATTGCCATACATTGAGTTAGCCAGACAGGGCAGGGACGTAGAAGAGAACACTGAACTTCTGCGAGAACCAGTATTAGATTATGACCAGCGACTTTCGCGATATTGTGGAATTGATGATTCGGTCGCTTGGCGCCAAAGCCAACCAGAATCGAGTAAAGAAGCGGTTGACCGTTATAATGAATTGGCACGGCGGTATAATGAACTAATTGCGGCACCAGAGCTTGATTTTGGTCAACTAGAACAAGTGGTCAATGCGGCTTGTAGTCTTTATGAAAGTGAGGAAAAAGATGAGCTGGATAAAGTTTTCAGACGGAGAGGAAAACTTTTCTGATAAGGATAAAGCTGAAAAATCCGGCAAGCCGTGACTGATTCGTAAAAACATATTTACTTTTGTTCTCAAATAGTCTATACTCTTCGTAAGGAAGGGGTGAATTTATAGTGGAAACTCTAACCTCGGAACCGAGCGTTTTCTATTTGTCGCTTGGGGGGTTGCTGGTTATTGACCTTGCTGTTGTTATGGTCGTCAATCGGCTACCGATGCCAAGGGGTGCGGTAATGGCTGGTCTTTGTCGCCGGGCAAAGATTACAAGTCTTTGCTATGGGGTAGCCATAGTGCTGTCGGTTGCTCTCGGCGCCATATCGGCCGTCGTTGCTGTAGCACATTGAATGCCATCGGAGTATCTGTAACAAGCGGTTCTGCCAGTATGAGCAGGCCCTTTGCGGCTTGGGGCAGTGGGTCAGCGGCGTCGCGGTGAAGACGAAGGAGCTGATTATCGGGGCGATAGCATTATCACATAAATATAAACGGTCGTTTAA
>CAYYPF010000072.1:0-5969 GCA_964473475.1 Microcaldota archaeon
AAGAAAAACACAAACGGGCCCAGAGGGATTTGAACCCTCGGCACTCGGATTTCTCTTAAGATATTTACTAAGAGTCCGATGCTTATGACAGATAATAGTATTTTGATATAACACAATTATCTACTACCATTTCAGGAAGAGAAGCTTCGTGAAAAATGTGAACGAAGTTCACTTCTAGCTGAGCTATGGGCCCACAATTTGTAGAAATAATTTACTGAGAAAGTGTTTAAAAAGTTACCCAAGAAATCCATTTATATGAATATTGATAAGAACGAGCTTAGAAAGCAGTTTACAAAAGACTGGAAAGAGCATTATGATGTAGAGGTTCTTAAGAGATATGGATTCTCAAGACAGCAATGCAGGAAATGTAAACGCTGGTTCTGGGCTCCAGAAGAAAGGGAATTTTGTGCAGATGCTTCTTGCATAGGATACCAGTTTATTGGAAATTCCCCTTGTAAGAAAAAATTAGAGTACGTAGAAACCTGGAAAATCATTGAGAAATATTTCACAAAAAAAGGACATACTTCAATTAAACCATATCCAACTGTTGCAAGATGGAGGGATGACCTTTATTTCACAGTTGCTTCAATTAATGATTTTCAGCCATATGTAGTTAGCGGAGAGCTTCCTGCACCTGCAAATCCATTAATTGTTCCTCAGCCATGTATACGGTTCTCGGATATTTCAAATGTAGGGGTTACTGGAAGGCATTATACAAATTTCGTAATGATTGGGCAGCATGCGTTCAATACAAAAGAAACAGGCATGTTTTATTGGAAGAATGAGGCATTGGAACATGATATTTTATTTATGAAGGAATTAGGAATTCCAACTGAGAAATTAGTGTTTAAGGAAGATGTGTGGGCAGGGGGTGGCAACTTTGGTCCATGTATAGAATATTTTGTGGATGGATTGGAACTTGGAAACTGCGTGTTTATGCAATATGAGGTTGTTGGAGAAAAAACCAGGCAATTGGAAACAAAAGTAATAGATATGGGAGCAGGATTGGAAAGGTTCCCATGGATTACACAAGGAACAGCTACAAGTTATGAGATTAGTTTCAGGGAAGTAGTAAGTGCAATGAAAAAGAGATTTGGAATCAAGGTTAGTGAAAAGGATTTTGAAGAGTATGCAAAACTCTCAGGGGCAATGGATGCAGAGGAAAATGATATTGAAGCACAGCATAAGGAATTAGAGAAAAAATTAGGAAAGGAGTTCCTTAAATCCCTAAAACCATTGCAGGCAATTTATGCAACTGCAGATCATACACTTACAGCATTATTTACAATTACAGATGGAATGCTTCCGAGCAATGCAGGCGGAGGGTACAATATACGAATGATTCTTAGGAAAGTATTTGGATTTGAGGAGGAGTTTGGATTTGAATTTAATTTTGAAGAAATAATTAAGGGCCATGCAAAGGCAAGGAAAGAAATATTTCCGTACTTACAAGAAGGAGTGGATACTGCAATTGCAGTTCTTGAAGAGGAGAAGAAAAAATATAATGCAACTAAGGAAAAAGCTAGAGGAAAGGTTGCAAATATAATTAAAAAAGGAAAAATTTCAAAAGAAGATTTCTTAGTTTTATATAAAAGCCATGGAATTCCTCCAGAAGCAGTAGTTGAGGCTGCAAAGAAAGAGGGTATGGAAATAGAAGTTCCAAAGAGATTTTATGAGTTAATTGAGGAGGGGGAAGGAGAAAGTAAAAAGGAAGAGGAAAAGAAAATAGATGTGAAGGGATTCCCAAAAACTAAAGTACTGTATTATCAAAATAAAGAAAAGTTTAAGGCAACGGTTCTGGGAATAACTAAAGAAGGGTATGTGGTTCTAGATCAAACAGCATTCTACCCAGAGAGCGGTGGACAGGTAAATGATACGGGAATGCTTAATGGAGTGGAGGTAAAATATGTTCAAAATGAAGGAGGAGTGCTTCTTCATGAAGTTTCTGATCCAAAGAAATTCAAAACAGGTGTAGATGTGGAAGGGATTGTGAATATTGATCGTAGGAAAGTAATTGCAAGACATCATACTGCTGCGCACTTAGTAAATGCAGCATGTAGAGAGATTTTAGGGATGCATATTTGGCAAGGTGGTTCACACAAAGATGAATTTAAGGCACACTTGGATGTTACGCATTTCAAGAAAATTAGTGAGGAAGAGATAAAGAAAATTGAACTCAAGGTAAATGAGTATATTATGAGAAATGTTCCAATTGTAGTTGAGGTTCTTCCGAGAAATGAGGCAGAAAAAAAATATGGGTTTAGATTATATCAGGGAGGGGCAATTCCAGGAAAAGAATTTCGGGTAGTTAAGATTGGAGATATTGATGTACAGGCATGCGGTGGAACACACCAAATGCTAGAGAGCACTGGAGAACTTGGTTGCTTTAAGATTGTAAAAAGAGAGAGCATCCAGGATGGAATTGAGAGAATAGAATTCAAATGCGGAAATGTTGCTATTGAATATACACAAGAAAAAGAAGATCGAATCAAAAAAACCTGTGAGGCAATAAGTGTAAGTGAGCAGGATCTAGTAAAAGGAGTGGAAAGATTCTTCAACGAATGGAAAGAACAGAGAAAGGAGATTGAGAAATTAAGAAAAATAGCTGCAGAATCAGAGGTTGAGAAGTTCCAAAAATCCAATCAGGAAATTCATTTTGTAGATTATTCCATGGATTTCATGAAACAGATTGCAAACATAGTAATGAGTAAGGGAATTACAGTTGGAATGATCAATAAGGAAGGGGAAGTTGTTTGCGTTGCTGGACAGAATGCAGAAAAAGGAGCAGATGAATTACTTAAGGAGATTATTAAGAAACATGGGGGAAGCGGAGGAGGGACTAGAAACTTTGCATCTGGGAAAGTAAATAAAACTTGAATAGGAAAAAGAAATAATGGATAAAAAGAACTAATGCTTGAACAAAAGAGAAGGTTTCATTAGGAAATCGAATTTCCTCTCATTGTAATAGAGTTCATTAAGAAGATCCTTGCACTCAAAATTATATTTTTTATTCAATTCACTTGCAGTTACTCTATTAGAGTTCTTAACTACGTAATTCGTATTCTGGATTAGATCATCAGCAGTGTAGTAAAGTGCCGGGCCTTTATTCTTCTTATATTCGGAATAATCAGACTCAAATACATCTGCAACTAAGTTTGAGAGAAATAGGGGCTTTTCTTCATTTACATTAATGGTTACATGGCCATAGTTTGGGGGAATTAGAACAACTTCTCCATCTTTTGCACTTACAATTATTACATCAGTTGTATAATCAGAATTTGGTTTTTGTAAAATGAATCTTGCATCTCCAAATAGAACCTGGTAGATTTCTGGGTAAGAAAGTTTTCCCTCAGCAATTGGATGGTAGTGGCCATAAGTGCGTGCATATTCTTTTCCTAGAATTCTGCTGGCGATTACAGTTATATCGAACCTAAGATCTGATTTTTTATACACTTCACGGTACATTAGGTAAATCGGCTTATCTTCTTTTATTTCCAACTTGTCCATTAGAGTTTCATTAATATCTGAGAGCATTCTGGTTGAGAATTTGTGTTTCTTTCCCTCAACCTTTAATCCCTCATCATCAAATTCAATTTTCAATGGAGAATTGTAAAATATCATTATTCTTCACCTGCTTTTTTCATTTTATCAAACACATTTCTTCTTTCCCTTGGCTTAAAGACTATAAGTTTTTCTTGCCGTATTTTTTTAAGAAGGGCTTTGAGGAATATGAGGAAATCTGAACGCGTTGTTGCAACTTGAGAAAGGTCAGCTTCCAAAGCATCTATTGTTTCTACCAGTCCAGTAAAAAAGGTTGCCTTAGAAACTATTCTTTCTACATCATCACTCTTCAATTGTTCGTAAATGAGCGAGCGTGTGAGCCTTATTCTTTTTTTTATCTCTTTTGATTTTTCATTTTCCTGAACAAATTCAATTTCAAACAATTTTGCCATTCTGGATATCTCTAACCAATCTGCAGCTCTGACTTCTTTATCGAACCGGGATAAGACGTCATTCATCGGAGTTCATATAATGGGTCGGTTTTAAAATACTTGAGTAAACTGGTTAAAATTGTTCTGAGATAAACTTTTGAACAATGCCTAATTTTAGATATTTGTCACGGGTTTTTTTGGGAAGATATTTAAAATCAGTAATTAATTTTCTGCAGTTTTTAGAATTGCACCCACATTTTAGGGTCCAGCAATCTTCATCCATTGCAGTGGAATAGTCAAAAAAGAGTTCTTCGCCTTTATTTATATCCTTCAAAGCAACTAGAAAGTGATCTTTTTTTATGCTGGTATTAGGGGAACAGGAATGGTTCGCAAATCTTCCTGGTTTTCTTAGGTATATATAGCAATCAGGTCCAATTTGTAATGGAATTCCGTCCTTTGTTTTGAGGGTTTGTTTAAAGGTTATAAGTGGACCTTGAAATTTAAGAATTACTTCTCCTTTTTTTATTAGATGAGTTGCAAAGAGGCCTTTTCCAAAAGCACTTGCTCCAATATAGAATTTTTTCACTAAAGAAGTAATACACAAAAAAATAAAAAATTAGCCCCGCTCGGATTTTCGTCACC
The DNA here is from genome assembly GCA_964473475.1 of Microcaldota archaeon. Lineage (GTDB taxonomy): Archaea > Micrarchaeota > Micrarchaeia > Anstonellales > Bilamarchaeaceae > CAYYPF01. Next base: position 4,575 of record CAYYPF010000072.1, read on the forward strand.
CAAATACTTTGAAGGGTTTGGGCGTGTTCGAACCGAGGTCCTCAGGTCCAAAGCCTGATATCCTTAGCCGGTCTTGAAGGTCTTGTCATCAAGACTCGGGACCACACAGAAAAAACCAGTTGATCGTGTATTGTCTTGACAAGACTATTCGAGACTTCTTTGGCCACTAGACTACGGGGCTATATTGAAAGTATTATAGTCACACAAATGTTTTAAATCGTTGGCAGGTAAAAGAAATCTGCACGGAATGATTTTAATGGATATATTCGAGAGTATAGGAGAATTTGCAGTTAAGGAAATATTCAAAATAGAAGAGGGAGCACTTGCTGGGAGCGTAAGCTTCTTTATTGCAGATACGATTAAGGTATTTGTTCTTCTTGCAGTAATGATTTTTCTAGTTTCTATAATACGTACATTTATTACTCAACAAAAAATAAAAAAATTACTTGGGGGAAAGAAAGAGGGAATAGGAAATATAATTGCAGCATTACTTGGGATTCCAACTCCTTTTTGTTCCTGTTCAGCTGTTCCGATATTTATTGGATTTGTAGAATCAGGTATTCCTCTTGGGATTACTTTTTCATTCTTAATTGCCTGCCCGTTAATTAATGAGGTTGCAGTTGCAGTTTTATTTGCAATGTTTGGATGGAAGATTACTGCACTCTATATTGGAGCAGGGTTAGTTGTTGCAGTAGTTGCTGGAATAATTATTGGAAGAATGAATCTGGAAAAAGAAGTTGAGGATTTTATTTCAAAGGAAAGAAAAGGGAATAAGAAGGAAAAGAAAATGAATTGGAACCAGAGAATTGAATTTGCAAAAGAACAAACCAAGAGCATAGTTCAGAAGGTTTGGCTGTATATTATTTTTGGAATTGGAATCGGAGCAATCATTCATGGATACGTTCCTGTAAATTTTCTAGTTGATCTTGCAGGAAGAGATAATATACTTGCAGTTCCAATTGCAGTAATGATTGGAATTCCTCTTTATTCAAATGCTGCTGGAACTCTTCCAATAGTCCAAGCACTTATTGAGAAGGGAATGGCTATGGGAACTGCACTTGCATTTATGATGAGTATAACTGCATTATCTTTTCCAGAAATGATTATTCTTAGGAGAGTTTTGAAGCCAAAATTAATTGGAATATTTGTTGGAATTCTATTTGTTGCGTTTGTACTGGTTGGGATATTGTTTAATGCAATCTTAGGTTAAAAAATAAGAAAAAATACGATTATGTATTAAGGTGAACTGCAATATGGTTCAGCAATGCAATAGCTTCTGTTAACTGAATATCAATTAATTCCTCTTTTACGGCGCCGAAGGTTCCTACAACAACTATTGTTCTCGATCCAAAACTATCCTCGACTACATTTACTATTGCCTGCTTTCCAGATAGC
>CAYYPF010000073.1:0-5895 GCA_964473475.1 Microcaldota archaeon
ATGAAAATTGCTATCAGGATGAAATCTCCAGAATTCCATATTGGAATTCTATCTGTCAAAAGTTATATTTTGACATCTGTTGATTTCATATCTATCAATTTTCAAGTGGATGAAGAAGGTGAAAAATCATGAAAATTGCTATTAGCGGGTTCGGAAGGATTGGAAAAACTTTTTTAAGAGCAGCATTTGCACAAGGAGCAGTTGGAAAGGATTTTGAGATTGTTGCAATAAACACAAGGAGTGCAGTGGAAATGCATGCGCATTTGCTCAAATATGATTCTGTTTTTGGAAAATTCCAAGGAACAGTAGAAGTAAAGGGGGGAAATTTAGTAGTGAATGGGTATACAATTAAATGGATTACAGAAACTGACCCATTAAAACTTCCCTGGAAAGAATTAGAAGTGGATTTAGTTTTGGAAAGTACTGGAGAATTTACAGATAGGGAAGATGCAGAAAAACACCTAAAAGCTGGAGCAAAAAAAGTTCTTTTATCTGCACCTGGCAAGGGGGTAGATCTAACGCTCGTACCTGGAGTAAATGACGATAAATATACAGATTCAATGAATATTATTTCACTTGCTTCCTGTACTACTAATTGTTTAGCACCAGTATTGAAGGTAATTGATAGTGCATTTGGAATTGAGAGCGGATTCCTAAGCACAATTCATGCATATACAAATGATCAGAGAATTCTAGATGGAAGTCACAGGGATTTAAGGAGAGCAAGGGCTGGGGCAGTTAGTATAATTCCAACTACAACTGGAGCTGCAAAGGCAATTGGAGAGGTTCTTCCAAATTTAACTGGAAAAATGGATGGAGTTGCATTCAGGGTTCCAGTAATTGATGGTTCTATGAATGATATTACTCTTTTGCTTAAGAAAGAAGCAACTGCTGAGGAAATTAATGCTGAACTGAAAAGAGCTTCACATGATGAATTAAAAGGAGTGCTTGGTTATACTGAGGAGCCTTTGGTTTCAGTAGATATAATTGGATCTTCTTATTCTTCAATTGTGGATTCAAAATTAACTAGGGCTAAGGGAAAGTTGGTTAAGATTTCCTCTTGGTATGATAATGAATCTGGGTATTCGAATAGATTGGTGGATTTTATAAAAAAGATTGCAAAACATATACTGAACTAACTAAGTAATTCCGATTATTGAAATGAAGTCGTATCTAGTTTGGTTCAGTATATATGGGACGGATTTTCTGTCCCACTATAGCCACTAATTAATGATAATGTAAAATTACAAAATAATTGTGTACTTGTGAATCTAAACCGACAAAATTTCAGGAGAAAAGTCCAAAAATTAGATTAACTAAATAATGAAATTATCCAATTAAGCAGTTTTTGTAAAAAACTTTTTCCAATTGGTATTTCTTGCAGCTCTGTTTTTTCTTGTTGTGTTGAAACTCCACATCCCTCAATCAACATGACCGAAGAGACCCCGCAGCAAGCTGCGCGGTATACCTCATTCGGTCATGACTTTCAAAAACTGGTCGCTGCAAGCAGCGGGGTATCAAACCCAGTTTTTGAAATGAACGTTCCATTTACACTGCATTCAGTAGGTTGTTTTTTGTAATTTTTATCTACTAGGGCTCTGCAATCCTCCTCTCCAATAAACTGATTATCTACTATACATTCTTCTGGAGGCCCATTATCATCCTTAGTTCCATTATCTTTTTGGCCTTCTCCTATTATTTCTTCTGATTCTGTATTCGGATCAATTAATGTAGATGCTGAACTATCTGAGCATCCCCCCTCAATATCAGGATGAACTTCATGAAAATGTTCGCAATTAGTTACATTCATATTGTAAAGAGCAACCTTTCTTAATTTTTTTAGATTATCAAGTGACGCGAGGTCTCCGTAAAATCCAGAACCCTCTCCTGCTGGATCAACTAGAGTCAGTTCTTCTAAATTGGTTAATCCACTTAAGGCAGAAATGTTTCCAGTAATAGTTGTCCAGCCTAAGTATAAAGCCTTTAAATTTGTCATATGACTTAAATCAGAAAGATCTCCTGAAATTTGTGTATATGTCATGGCAAAAGTCTCTAAATTCAAATCTTTTAAACAAGAAATATCCCCATAGACGTTCTCATCAAAGGCTAATTTCAAACTTTTTAATTTGGGGGCATTATTGAAAACACAAACATTTCCGTAAACCCCAGGATTAGTGTGTAGACTCAGGACCTTAAGATTTACTAAGTTTCTTAGCTGTTCTAAATCTCCGGAAATTCCCTGCTCATAAAAATCAGCATATTCTAAGCAGGTTAGTCCTTTTAGCTGATCAAGTGTTGTTATAGCTTTAGGATCAACAAGACGAATGAATTGCTCATCAGCATACTCTGACTTTACTCCTGGTTCAAAATAGTTGTAACCAAATTCTGTTTTGAGTCCATTATATTCACAGGTTTGCTGGGCAAAAATAGAACTGATGAGAATCAATAGAATTATGAAAAAAATTATCTTTTTCATTCTAATTAGCCCTTTAATTACAAATGATACTAATAAGGTAGATTATATAAACAGCATCTCAAAAATTTCGAGTTATTGCTATACGAAACCAACTAATTCATGCTAACTAATACGTTGGTTTCGATATGTCGCGAAGCGCAGTCAAGCCTTCGCGATCATGATCAGGAACGATGCGTCGTTCCTGACATACCAAACAACCTCGTTGTAGAGCCTAACCAATTAATATGCGCCAGATGGTTGGTTTGGTATAGAATTAAAATAGATAAAATGAAAACAGGGGATTTGATTGCTCCGTTGATATCGCCAAGTTTGCTGTTTTTTCTAACCATATGGATAGATATATTAAAAAGAATTAAAATGGATATTATTCAGTTCACTTGGTATATGGTAAAACAAAGCATTAAATATGTATATAGTATATACTTAATATATGGTGAATACATGAATATTACATTAAAATTAGAAGGATTCCCTGAAGAAGTAATAAATCGAATGATCGCGAGAGGCATGGCCAGTAACAAAACCGAGGCAGTTAGACTTACTGTGCTTGACTACAATGAGCATCATCGGGTGATAAACACCACTAAACAGGAGCTTGAGGATTATCTGGCAGTCAAAAAAATGCAGGAGATAGACAAGGAAATTGAACAAGGAAAGAGAAAAGTTTTAACCGAAAAAGAGGTTTTCAAAAAATACCCTCATCTTAAGGATGTTTAGATGTATCGGGAAGAGTTTGATCCGCAGTGGGACATTCATTTCGAGAAGCTTTTGAAAGACATCCAGATAAGGGTTTGGAAAAAGATAAAACAAATTTTATCTGGTCTTCCGGCGCGCCATCTTCAGCACGGAGTTAATTTTTTTGTAGAAGAAGTGGGGCAGTATAGAATTTGCTATAAATCTTTTGAGGACCGGAAGGTTCGGCGTTTTTATTTTGTGGGCAAACATAAAGATTATGAAAAGTGGATAGGAATTAAGTAAAAAAATATAATCGAATAGATAAAATTAAGTTCTCGTAGGCAGATTAGAATGAAAAATAATAAATTTATAACAGAGTGCGTACCTCCGGCAATATTCTGTTCAATAAGTATGTTTCTTCCAATTATATTAGTTGGATTGCAGGCAAAAAATATTATTCCTAATACATTTGCAGGAAAATTATATTTACTTTCAATTCTTTTACCGAGCATTCTGCTATTGATATTAGCGTTTTTTATGTCTAAAAAACATTCGGGGAATACGAAAATAAATTATTTTGAAGCAATCTCCAGAGCTTTTTCAATTTCTCAAGGAAGTTCGATTGGACGAGAAGGAAAACCATTTGGTAAATCTTGGCATACCTCAATAATTGGAATAGCGATACTATTTGGAGGATTATTTTCTATAATTATTATTCTTGGATTTATTTTCGGGAAGTAAAAAAAATAGAAAAAAGAATTAAAAAAATAAAAATAAAAGAAAAAAAATTATTTCAAGTATTTTGCAATGTCCTTATCCTCTAAGTAAACTGCCTTCTTATCTGTCATATCCACATATGAAACCTCAACATTTTCAGGCAGTAATTTCTTCTCGCTTGATTTTTTCAATGTCTCGATTCCTAAGGAAATTACAGATTCAGTATCCATTCCTGATTTGTAGGATTTCTCTAAGAATTCATCAACAGTTTTCTTTCCAGTTCCAATTGAATCTGCAAGGAAACCCGTCATTGCTCCGCTTGGCTCTGCCTCAAATAATTTTGGAGAGTCATCTACTCCTGTAATTAAAAGAGAAACTCCAAAAGGCCTGATTCCTCCGTACTGGGTATAAACTTGTAAAAGATCGCAAACTTCTTTTGCAATGGATTCAACTGTTGCTGGCTCACCATAAGTTAGTTTGTGCTTCTGGCATTCCATTCTTGCTACATCTACTAATCTTCGTGCGTCTGCAATCAATCCTGACGCTGTTACCATTATGTGATCATCAATTGGGAATATTTTTTTCAGTGAATCATTCAGAACTAATCTTGAATGTCCGCTCTTGAATGCAAGTAAAACTACTGCATCTTTTCCAGTTAAACCAATTGCTGTTGCTCCTCTCTTTACTGCTTCTTTTGCATACTCTACCTGGAATAATCTTCCATCTGGGCTGAATACAGTAATTGCCCGGTCATAAGCTGCTTGTGGGGATACTCCTCCGTACATATCAATAACACCTCTTATAGATAATATCCCGATCCAACTTTGTTTGTTGGATCGACCTATTCAGAACCCACGGGATAAAACCTATAATCCCGAATCGGTATTACTTAGTTGGTTCTGAATAAGGAAGAAATAGAATAAAAAGTATATAAATGTATTTGTGTTAGCTTTCCACTAATCCAAGCATAGCTTCTATTTGTGGAAGAACCTGTGAAAGTCTTAGTAAACTTGGTTGTTTTTGCTGAAGATGATAAGGCATATTACGAAGTTGGAGTATGGTTTCTGGGTGTTTAGCCAGCACATGAGTATCAAATTCCGAGAGTAAAACTCCCTCTCCAGGAAGAACTGACTCATTGCATATTTGAAATAGTCTATTACGTATACTTGCTCCGCAACTGCAGGTAATTGATGGATTAGAGTTGCGATCAATATAGAAAAATTCATATTTCCCGAATGTAACCTTAAAGAGTAATTCAGTATCTAATTGGGCGGATATTGGATCAAACATTTGTCTCACAACTTCCATATCATCCAAATCAGAAAAGTCGTAACTTTCTAATGTAAGTACTGCTCTGATCAAACAGGCAATTCTTTGAAGTGGATCAGCATTACGCCATTCCATTCTTAATCTTCTTGTTAATTCTTCTGCATTGCGTATGTGTAATTCTGCTTCTCCTAAAACAGGGTCTCCTTCAATAAAAGAATGGACTCCTGAGACAAAAGTAGAAAAATTACTGGCAAATGCTGTAGCCTTGCAATACCCTCTCCTGGATAATTTTGATGCAATTACATCCCTTACGTTGTCCGTAAGATAAGATGCAAGCTCATATATTTCTTTATCTATCTGCTGTTTCTCAGAATTATCACTGAATTGGGAAAGGAGCCATTTTGTTGTACATAAATAAGCAAAAGCAACAAGTGTGCTGCCTTCCATTGGTGCAGTTAAAATCTTGGTAGAATTACCTAAAAATCGCGTATCTTTGCCTAGTTCTCTGGTTTTTTTCATATATTGAACAAATCTCTTTGCACCTTGCAACAGCAAACCGAGTTGCATCTGTGCATCTCTTGGATGAATGTCAATTGAAAAAGTACTACTGAAAACAGAAAGGTTTGTGATATGCCCTTTTCTAGTAGGAGTTACAGCATCGAACAATGCATTTGGATTTCTAAAGCTGTTCTTCCCCTCTCCGCCTCTTCCTCCTTTAAGCAATCTTAGATCCATATACCCACGTTTATCCTGATGAT
>CAYYPF010000074.1:0-2883 GCA_964473475.1 Microcaldota archaeon
ATGGCCAGCTATGAATATAGCCTCGAAGTTAGAGTTATTAGCCTGGGAAGCATCCTTAAAATTTCCAGCTACAACTAAAAATTCTTCAGGTGTACTCCATTCAAATGCAACGAATTTATAGCCTTCTGCGTGGGCATTTCTAAAATCATTAAAGTTATTTCCAAAACTGTAATTATGATCATTTTTAGAGTAAAAACAAGCTGAAACTGTTTCGTTTTTCATCTCACCACGTAAGAACGAGAGCGTATCCTGTAAAACTTCGGGAGGATATCTAAGAAATCTGGTTATTCCTGCGCTACTTTTTAGTTCTCTGATCTTTTGCATTGTATCAGCACCGCCCAGTACTGTGTATGCATAAATTTCTTCAAGCTTCTGAAAACTAGGATTATTGTTGGCATACCATAGACTGTTGGGTTTTTCTCCAAATTTATGGGTTGCCCAGTCATCCAATACTCCAAAACGGGTTTTTTCATCAGAAGCTGCTAGAATTTCTAAACAAAAAATACAATCAATTTTGGTTGGCTTTATGCTTAATGAGGATAGTGTTTCTTGGGATTTGTAGTTGCGTATGAGACTCTGGCCATGCTCTGTAGATTCTATTTCTCGGTACAATTTAATTGCAATATCTCTGGATTGTTTATTGGACAATGCTCCGGGAGTAAGAAAAGTCTTTAGTGCATCAAACTTAATTTCTGCACTTCTCTCATTGTCTGTTCGCTCTTTTGGAATTGGCATATACAAATAATTAGTAAAACAGAGTTTAAAAATAAATCACTAGTAATAACTAATAAGGTACATATGGAAAAACAGGTAAATAATAATCACATTTCAAAAAATACAAAAATATTATCAGTTGTTTCTTTTCTCACAGATTTAAGCAGTGAGATGATTTTTCCCCTTCTTCCAGTGTTCCTAAAGGAAGTGCTGTCTGCAACTGCATTTGAGATTGGACTGGTGGAGGCAATTGCAGTTGGATCAATTGGATTGTTCAGCTTACTCTCGGTATATTTTATTAATAAATTAAAAAACGAAAAGAATGCAGTAATTTTTGGGTATTCAATTTCTTCACTAATTAAGTTTGGTTTTGTATTTGCAACGAATTGGATTTATGTACTGGGAATTAGATTCCTGGAGAGAATGGGAAAGGGAATACGGAATGTTGCAAGGGATACACTAATTGTAGTCTCTGAGAATAAGAGCACATTGGGCAGGGCTTTTGGGATACGGGAAGCAATGGATACCTTTGGAGCAATTTTAGGGCCATTAGTTGCTGGTGCATTATTATTTTGGTTTGCAATTCAGGATCTTGGAGACGCGTATAAAGAAATATTTCTAATTGCAGCATTTGTTGCAACACTATCTGTACCATTATTGTTTTTTGTAAAACAAGGAGGGGAAAGCAAAAAAGTATCACTTAATGAGGTAAAAAAATGCTTGTTTAATGAAGAGCATAATGGAACGTTAGTGATGATTGCATTTCTTTTCTTCACTCAGGTTAGTCTTGCGTTTTTTATTCTAAGAACCAGTGAATTTTTAGAATTGTGGATGGTTCCAATTGCATATTTGACTTATAATGCGCTTTATGCAGTGTGTTGTCTTCCTGCAGGGCAAATGGTCGATGCATTTGGAGCAAGAAAGGTTCTTTTATTTGGGCTTATATTATATGTTACAGGGCTGGTGCTGTTTGGATTCTTCCCTACCCCAATGACTTTATTTATTGGGTTTGCACTCATAGGAGTATTTGAGGCAATTCTTAAAATATCCACAAAAATCGTTGCGATTAATGAGATTGATCATCACAGATATAATGTAATATTCAGTGTATACAGAGCAGTTTCAACAGTAATAAGGGTTCCTTCAACGCTAATTGCAGGGTTACTTTATACATTTACAATATTTGGTTCTCCAGCAACATTTGTATTTGGGATTATTTGCTCACTGGTTTGCATAAAATTAGTAACTAAAGAGCACAAAAAACTTGAAAATTAAACCATAGAAGAGAGTATGAATTGGAAATGCTATAAAATTCTTGCACCTTCTTTTGTTCCAATAATTACTTTATGGAATTTAGTGAAAATCCCATTCTCAACTACTCCAGGAATATTGTTTATATCGCTCTCGAGTTTTTTTGGATTCTTTATATTTATTTTACAATCAAGAAGAAGATTTCCATTATCAGTTACTGTTGGCCCAACTTTTTCATGTGCCATTCGTATGGAAGGTTCTCCTCCCATTTCTTTTAGAGAGTTTAATACAAAGAATGTGGAAAAAGGAATTACTTCTATTGGAATTCTGAATCCCTGCCTGTGGAGCTTGCTTTCATCTGCAAGAACAATAAATTTCTTTGCTGCATAATCAACAATTTTTTCCCTTGCAAGCGCTCCGCCTCCGCCTTTAATCAGATGATCCTTTTCAATTACATCTGCTCCATCAAAGGAAATATCTATGTGTTCAACTTCTTCTGGGTGGAGAAGAGGAATTTTTTCCTTCATTGCTAAAATAGTGGTATCAAAGGAAGTGGAAACCCCAACTATTTTTAGGTTTTCCTCTCGGACTTTTTTTCCTAAGAGCTTAAGGAATTCAGCAACAGTTGTTCCAGTTCCTAAGCCTACAACCATATCATTTTCTAAGAATTCAAGTGCTTTTTTTGAGGCATTAAATTTTTCTATATTCAAAACTAACTTAGTTTCTCCGATTGTTGACATGGTTTTTACCTCTATGGTTTTGAATCAAGGGAAGTGCGCTTCCCTTTCTGTTCAAGAAGTTGTTCTTGAACATAGGCTGATCCGACTTTTTGTTGGATCAGGATGCTAATCTTATTCCCTTCTAAAATTATTTCCTAAAGTCATAATGGCCTAATTTTGAGCCTTCTTGTTTAATCAT
>CAYYPF010000074.1:2983-5815 GCA_964473475.1 Microcaldota archaeon
AAAATTATTTCCTAAAGTCATAATGGCCTAATTTTGAGCCTTCTTGTTTAATCATTTCAAGAACATGCCCCTTCGCATCTGCAATTGAATATTCTAGGAAATCTTTAGAGACTCTCATTGTGAAGATTCGTTCTTCTTTTTTCTTATTTGGGAGTTCTATAAAGAATTTTGCTGAGTAGATTTTTGTATCCTTATTGTACGCATACTTCATCTTTGCATCCTTCAAAATCTTGATGATGTCGGATTTTTTCATAATTATACCCTCACTGGAGGAAAGGTATCTAGGAATAATGAATCTTTTGGAAGTTTTCCCTCTTTCTGAAGTTTGTTCACACTATCTGCTAATGGTCCTGCAGCTGCAGCCACAATTGCTACTTGTGCTTCCTGAGCTCCTTTAGTTAAAACAGGTACTCTTGAAGCCAATAGACTTCTCTTTACCTCTTCGTCTTTAGGTGGTGCAAATTTTTCGACCATAGAAATACTTGCTCTCTTAAGGTATAAATAGGTTTGCATATTCTACTAAAAAACAAAAATAGCGGGGATTGGAATACCAACTCAAACCGAATCTTGGTTAGAATTTTTGAACCAATGATCTTTCCCCCGAAAAACCATTCCTGGTCTTCCGTCCGGGTTATGAGCTTCGCCTTCTGCAAGAGTTATACTTGCAAAATCCGGCGGGCATTCCGGAAAAGTCGTTATATTATAAACAACATTTTCTCCATGCTACCCTACCCCGCTATTTCTTAACAGAAAATTCCGTTAAAGCTGATTCTAATTCACTTGGAATTAGAACTAAGATATAGTGGGGCAATAGCCTTTTATATTTATCCGCCATGCAACTTCGAGTAACTAGTATAAAATTAGAGAACATCTTGTCCTCATATAGATTAGAAAATTTTGATTTCAGTTCCTTTGCTTTTTGTTCAATATCATCCCAATTAGTTACCTCAATAACTAGGGAATATGTAGACACTACAAAATCTAAAGAGTAAAAACCATTAACATTATTAGCAGGAATTTTTTTCTCGTATTCGTAGTATAGGTTCTGCTTTAATAGTCTCTTAGCAACACGAACTTCTAAATCAGTATACATTTTTTCACCAAGTGGACCAACTAGCTTTTTGCCTGTTTTCCTAAGTCCGAGTATAGACCATTGTGTTCGATACTTCTGTAAAACAGGATCAAAAATTCCCTTTCTGTTATTCTTGGTTATATGCCCACCTAATGAGCACTTTTCAGACCACTTGACTGCAAAAGCCTTATCTTCCATCTTTGTTCTTATTGCACGTATTCCTATCTCTGAAAATCGCTTTCTAATGGGCAGAAGATTCCTTTCTTTTATTTTGGAGTATTCTGTCAAACCGAGATTAGATTTTAACAACCTTCTAATCGAACTGACGTGTAAATTAAACTCTTCCGCAAGGGATTTTGTTGTTGCCCCTGATTTAAATTTCTTTGTAATATTCCCTAGTAAAACTTCGTCCATATCTCAAAATCGAACTTCCATGTATTTAAACAAAAGTAGGGGGGTGGGTTCCGGGTCCGATCGAAACAAAGTTTCGATGGATCTTTGAAATCGTTATTTCAAACGATCCGCAAGAATGAAACGTCATTCTTGGGAGCGAGAGAACGCAATGCGTCTCGGCTGTTGAAAATCCTGGATTTTCATCACCTTTGAATGGTGTGACATTCAAACGGACCGCTACTATTTTTATGCTCCTCGTAAAAGCCTTTGATTTATAACTGGCTTATTCAAAACAGATCGTGGTGGTCTTTTCCATTCGTTGATTGCTTTGTAAACCAGGGATTCGCATCTGCTTCTTCTAGACTGAGCTACGCAATTAGGTTCTACAGCCTGAATCTTTTGTCTCATGGAAGAGGATAACAATTGGGAAATCTCCACATTATATTTACGTATAAGATAGCTCATTATTGGATCATTTTCTAGTTTATATGCAACTCTATCCAACTGCTCCCGGGTAGTTCCGACTACGAAATACTGTCTAAGATTTAGTGAAGCAAGAGAGTAAGTAAATGCAACTACTTTATATGGTGCAAAAGGACTTGTCTGTTCAGCTACGGAATTTCCAATTATTCCAAATACGCCTCCAGCAACATCAACAGGAGTTCCGCTAGCTGTTAAGTATTCTGCAAGAAGGGTTCTTGGAGAATCTATACCACCTGGACAGAGTAAACCAGCTTTAACAGTATCCCTTTGTATGCTTACTCGCAATATTCGTTCTTCATCATTTGCTGGCAATAAATCCGGTCTGCTGAGTATATGTGCTTTAAACGAAGCAAGATCATCTAGAAAGGTAAAAACATTATGATTTTGATCAAGCCTGGCATAAAATCCATCTTTGTAGTTAACTAGAGAAGAATTTATAGTAATAGGAACATTTGCAAATTTAGGTAAAGCATTTAGCTCCTGCCTAAGAATTGCTTTTTGAGTTATGGGGTGCTGGATAAGGTCTTCAATGCTGGATACGAACGAGTATATGTCTGTTCCTTTAAACTGATAAACATTTTTTAGAAGAACTAGAAGTGCTTCTTCACTATCAATTCTAACAGTTACAGTTGTTTTTTTATCCTTATCAAAATAGGTTGCTAAAATACCGCATCCTGCTTTTCCTTCTGATATAATTTCATTAGCAAGTAAGTTCCATGCCTCCTGTGCATGCATCATGCCGCAGTTGACTACAGAACCATGTACTACTGAGAGATTTTCTGGAGTGTACATTCCATCAGGCAGGTGTTTACTTACAGGAGATACATCCCCATGAACAAATATTTGAATTGCAAGAGTGAACCTCCCACACAGCAAGCTGTGGG
>CAYYPF010000075.1:0-5763 GCA_964473475.1 Microcaldota archaeon
TTGCATTTCTTGTTTCTTTGATGGATAGATTCTGAATTTATATGCTTTCATTACATTCCCTTCTGTTCCTCTATATATCTTGCTATCATTTTATCTGAAATATGCCCGTGCGTTGAAACAAAATAACTTCTTGTCCATAATGTCGGAAGCCTGCTTTTTACTTCAGGAATTTCTTGCCTCAATATTCTTGAGGCATATCCTTTTATCTGCCCTATAAACTTATTTGGTGAAATTATTGGAGTTGTTCTTACAAAGAGATGAACATGGTCATCTCCTATTGCGAGAGATAAAATCTCTCCATTCAATTCTTTACTTTTTTCTCTTATCAACTCTTCTAATCTCTTCTGTATCTTCCCAACAAGTATCTTTTTACGATACTTTGAACACCAAACAAAATGGTAATTCATGAAATACACACTCGTCTGAGAACTTATATATCCTTTTGGCATATACTATTATATGAACATAAACTATATAAATCTATTATTTCTTGGTTCGCTTTCATCCCACAGCTAAAGCACGTGGGATTTCCCGTTCACAAAATGTTAAAAAAGATACTCATCTGAAACCACTTGAGATAACATTTAAAAACTATTCTTAATCAACTATATATATGGATTCACAATTCAGCAGAGCAGAGAAGTTAAATAGAACCAAATTTGTACGTGCAGTTAATGAAAGGTTAACTGCAAAGGGATTAATGACAGTTGTTCCACTAGTTGACGGAGTGGACGGTGCTGGAAAAATTGTTGTACTTGGAAAAAAAAGAGAAACATTTGATTTAGAAAAACTATATCTGATATACTTAGCTGGTAAACTAGATTTGGAGGGAGTTATTAGTACAATCATACCTTCAGGTAAGAACCATGAAGAAGCAATAGGTAAAGAAAGATTACTTAATATTTTTCCACTTATAGGAAATAGGTCGCATATTTTAAGAGTAATGGATCTGGCACGTGAACAGGATCCGGAAGTGAGTGAAGATATAGCTCCAGATGATCCAAAATGCGTTGCCACAATTCAAGCAGAAAAGTATGATTTGCATGTTTATTTTGGAGAAGATCATGGAAGATGTATATCTGTTCTTTGTAATGAAGACTTAGTAAGAATGAGATTTTCAGAACAAATGCTGTTTCAAATAGCTCTCTCAAATTTAAGCGATGCATTTGGAAAGGCAGTTGAAACAAAGAAAGTGGAAATAGATAGATGGGCAGGATTTAGAACCTTTTTGACCTTTGAGAAGAGGTGGGGAGCATCACTATTTTTAGCACACAAACAGATATTTCCAAAACTTAGATCATTAAGTGGAATTATGACTCATGAACTGGGAATATGGGTAATTGGACCAAAAAGGATATTGGTATTCAGTCCTAGAATCTCAGAACAAACAATTGAAGTAATTAGGAAAGAGATTATGAAAGAACAAGAAAAACTAGGTGAAAAATCAATCAGACTAAATCCAGTAGTTATAGATGGAAATGGATTTAGTTTTATGGACTAACTAAGCTGGCTCTACATGAACTTGAACGTATGAAACAAGTTCTATTTTTTCTATTGTTTCTCTCACTTCTTCTGCAATCTCATGGGCCTTTACAATTGTGAGTTTCCTATTTACTCTGATTACTAAATCAACATGTAAAGTATCTCCAAAATAATGGACATTTACCTGGACTTGTTTTACTTTTTTATTTTTTAGAACTTTCTCTTTTATATCTTCAATTATACTGTTTGAAGGAGAACCACCCATAAGGAAGTAAATGTTTTTCTTTCCTAAGTGGAAGGCATTTCTTAGGATATAAACTGAGAACACAATTGCAACTACATCATCTAGGATTTCGTAACCAAAATATGCTCCAACTACTCCAATTAGTACTACTATTGCTGTAATTACATCGTTCATGCTGTCCATCATGTAGGCTTCTACTGCTTGGCCAGGGGATTTTTTGTTTACATTTTTGAAATATAGGTATAAAATGAATTTGATAATTATGGTTAGAAGAACTACTCCAACTGTGAACATAGAAATATTAAGGGGTTTCTGAGAAAGAAGACTTTCAACTGCACTCCTAAAAATCTCAAAGGAAAGGATTGCTGCAAGAACTGAAACTGCGAACGCAGAAATTGGCTCAGCTGCGTAATGACCGTATGGATGGTCAGAGTCCCTTTTCTTTTCCCCTTCCTTAACTGCAAAGTAAATTCCAATTGAAGCAAGAATATCTGTAAAGGAATTTACTGCATCAGAAAGTAGGGCTAAACTCCCTGAGAGAATACCAAAATAAGTTTTAACTATAAATAAAAATACATTGGCAACTAAACCTACTTTGGAAGAGGTTATTTTTTCTGATGAGCCCATGAGAGGATAATTACCTAAATATTTAAATTATCCATTGTAGTTTTTTTCTTGGATGTTTAAGATACAAAACCCATTAATCCGGTTAATAATATTCTATACTGTGTTTGCTGCAGTTGTAGTTATAGGCACGAGTTTTGATTATTTATACTTCAAGAGTTCAGGAGTAGGGGAAGTTGGGATAATTACATCAGCATTTTTTTGGTGTATTGCTCCGCTAGTTATGATGCTCTTACTGAATGGAAGGAGAACTGATTTTAGAACCCTTTTGCTTGTTGGAGTATTTCTTAGGGTAATTGCATATCTAATGCTTGCATTTATGAATCCAACAAAAGAGCTTTTGTTTACTTATAATTTTCTCTTTGGAACTGGAATTTTCCTAATCTGGGTTCCGTTCAATACAATGTATTTTGGGATTAGCCATGGAAAAGAAGCGCAATTAGGAACTATTTATTTTTCAACGGTACCGCTACTAAGTTTAATTCTTCCATTGGGAGCTGGATTAGTTGCTGAAAAGTTTGGGTTTCAAGCAGTTTTTCTTATTACTGCAATAGTTTATGCTATCCTAGGAGTGGTTGTATTTCTCTTAGAGAAAAGGAAATATGTTCATAATCTTACGGATTGTTTCAAGGAAATAAATGGATTCAAAACCCTAATTCTCACAGAAGGAATTTATGGAGGTGGGATGGTTGCAATACTGGCTGTGATTCCTTTGATGTATTTTACTAAACCTGTTGAGCTTGCAGTTTACTTATCTGCAACTACCTTGCTTTCAGTGATTGCTTCTTTTGTTTTTAGCAGATTATCTGATAGAGCAAAGAAAAGGAAAAGGTATATTGGTTTATTTGGAATTGGATTTTCATTCACTACGATTCTTGGGGCTTTTGCAAGCACTGCTTCTCTCTGGTACCTATTTATTTCTGCAAGAAACTTTTTTGCAACGCTTTTCTTCCCATTTACGACAGCGATAATTGTAGATAATAAGAGGGATATGCTCAAATCAATGGTTGGAAGGGAATGGATTCTGAATGTAGGGAGATTTTTTGGAGTAGGAATTGTTCTGGCTTGTACATTATTCTATAATATATTTCTTTCTTTGGGGATTTTAGGAATAGTTATGTTGGCATATCCACTAATTATTGAATTAAAGAAAAGAAAAATTAGGGTTGGATAGTTAAAGCCTTGTTCTGAGATAATCGTAAACTTCCTCCCTAGATTTAAAACAAACCAGGAGTATTTTATTATCCTTGAATTGGTATATTAAACGCTTATTCAAAATGCGAATTGAAAAAACAAAATGAAGATGCTCTAATGGTTTTCCAATACGTGGGTTTTCCAGTATCTTATGAATCGTCTCGTTCAATCTTTGTTTAAGTGCACGATCAGATCTCTTTACATCTTTCTCAAACTCTCCAGTCTGCTCGATTTCCATTTAATCTAGCTCTTTAAATGAGAACTTCTTTACTTTTTCTTTTCCAGTTTCAACATCTTCTAAAATTTTCTTTGCAACTAGTGCATAGGCTATTTCTTCTTTTGGGACTATCTTATGTCTTTGATCGAACTCAAATAAGGCAAGCCTAAGTGCTTCTGTTTTAGTTTTAGCATACCCAGCACGCAACATATACTCTAATACTTGCGCTACATACCCGCTAAAATTTATATTTACATTACTCATTTTAATCACATTTTAATATGTTTTTATTATAAAAATATGATTAAAAAGATTTATAAAGCTATTTTTGAATGAATTTTTCAGCCAATTCTCTCAATCTTGTATTTTCTGGATAGTCTCTACTTACTTTTCCAAGCATTTTTCCAAAGAATGAAAGTAAAGAAGGATCTTTTCTAATTGCTTCCTCTGCATCTTGTCCATATTCTGCTCTTGAGAAGAATCCTTGAACTGCATCATCTCTTATTCCTTTTATATTTCCACTTCCAGGAACTAGAAGCACTTGATGATTTGCATCTAAATGATCATAAGTAACTCCAGGTAAAAATCCTTCTCCTAATTCTCCAGTAAGTACTCTCCAGTATAAAGGTGTTCCAGGCATTGGAGCAAGAATTGGAAAATAAGCATAATGCATTCTTCTTAAGGTGAATAAGTTTGAATAGTCTAGTTCAAGGTCTTGAATTGTATGGGTTGGATAGCCAATCATATGATCTCCAAAATAGAGCAAACCATTGCTTGCCATTTTATCTATTGCAAGTTGTATATTCAGCAAACGATCTGATAATTGATCTGGTCTATTATATCCTTCAAGTGCATTATCTAACGTTGATTCAATTCCAATGAAACTAAATACAAATCCTGCTCTTCGCATAGCTCCGAGCATTTCTTCTCCATGAGACCCAAGAATACTTATATTATCTAAGAATGAATTAAATTCAAAAAAATGATTCAAACCAGCTTGTACAATTGCATTGCATAAACGAATTACCCTTGCAGGACTTGCAGCAAAATCCTCATCAGTTATATTCATCATTATTTTTGGAACTGGCCAATTTGGATGGAATTTATCTTTAATTTCAGAGAGTTCTTGAATAACATGTTCTATACTCCTAAATCGTATACCTGGATAGTTCATAGAACCTGTAGAACAATATTCACAACTGAATCTGCAACCATTTGCAGTGGTTAAAAGAAGAAAGGGGTAATCTCTTCCAGTTGCGTAATAGCTCATTGGATTGAATCCTTCTTCTCTTTGAGGAAAGGGATAATCATCTAAGCTAAGTCTTTCTGATTCGCTTGCATAAATGGTTTCATTAGTTTGGAAGGCAATTCCATTTACAGAATGCGGAGAACATTTTCCTTTTAGGATTTCTAAAATATTTAGAATTGTGTGGATCCCTTCTCCTATGCATGCGTAATCTACAATTCCATGCTGGAATACATTTCGTAAATCTTGTTTGAAAACTTCAGCTCCTTCTGGGTTTACTGAAGAAATAGAATCAAAAAGTAAGTATTGTTTTCCTACACTGGTTGTATGATATCCTCCGAAGATTACGGGAATGCCTAATTTTTTCTTTAGTTCTGCAGCAATAGTTAATCCTCTGCGAAAATTATAAGTAAAGGAACTGAATCCAACTACATCTGGAGAAAAGGATTCTATTTCTCTTATTAGTTCTTCATTCTTTTTTGTGGAAGGATAAGCATCTGGATTAGTTGAATCACAAGGACCACTCAATTGATCAAAGATTTTTACTTGATAGCCTGCGCGGGTTAAAACAGAAGCGAGTAATTCCAACTGGTAGGGCTCTCCCATTTCTTTTACTGCTTCTCTTTCCTCCTCTCCAATTAATGAACCCAAAGGTCTTACTAATGCAATTATTATTTGTTCGTTTCTTTCTTTAGTAATTGGTTTACCTCTGGGTAACTGTTGGGAGTGAATTGAACTTAAGTAATCAATCTGAGC
>CAYYPF010000076.1:0-5673 GCA_964473475.1 Microcaldota archaeon
AATCAGAATCATCATTCAGAACCATATCTAATTTTGAAGGAGGAGTAATTGAACAGTTATAATTTTTTGGATTTACCTCTGGCACCTTTTCTTTTATTGGAATATCAAAAGCCAAAATCTTGGGAGGAATTACTTTTCCAGTACATGGATCCTTCTCTTCCGATATATAACCAAGTTCAATATGAATATTCTTCAAACCTACTGGAAGGCTTTCTCCAGGATAACTAATTACGAAACTAATTTTCTTAGTTTTTCCAGGATCTATTGTATACGTATCATAATCAATAAGTCCGCCGCTATTTCCATCAAGTAGAGCCCATTCTCCTTCTGAATTTAAAACTTTGAAGGAATTTGGAGTAATTGAATTCTTTCCATTTAATTTAACTGCAACATCCCCTTCATTCTTTACGCTTACAGTTACCTGAACAATTCCTGGAAACTCAAATGGGGGAGGATTATTGTTTACAGCATTTTTTATGCTTCCAGAAACAAGTTTCAAAGAAACATCTGCTTCTGCCTGTACTTTAATTGTTTTAGTAACTTCGTGCGGAGTAAGAGAGTATGATTTTTTTCTAAAAAGAAAAATATAATCTAAAGGTGTTTTAACTAAGGCAATGCAACGCCCATCTGAGAAATAGGAGGAAATTTCATATGTTCCAGGAGTTAAAAAATTTGATTCCAAATAAGAAATAGAGCCAATATAGCCTGAATCCTTTTCTGAACCATCAACAGCTATGGAATATTCTCCATTACAAACAACATTTGTAATTCCTTTTTTATCTTTATATGGGAACTTTTTACTGTCAGTAAGAATATCATCAAAAGCCATGGATTGCGCATGAGTAACCTGGGGTGCAAGAAGATTATACCAAGAAGAGTCGCCAGCTCCATGAAGTGCTTCATCGATAAATATCGGGCTATCGATAATTTCGTTAAGATCATCAAAATCCATCCATGCAATTGAATATTCTTTTGTTTGAGTATAATTAACAAGAGTATCTGCAGAATTTGTTGGATATGGGGATTGCGCTTTAAAATTCTTACCCCATTTACCGCTTACTGTTGGATAAACCTTAACTTTCATTGGGCAAATTATATCTCCATTTTGTAAATCTAAAGGATCATCTGCAGATAACACCTTACTTGGGTTGCTTGCTGAAATTTTAACTTCATTAGAAAAATTAAGATCAGTGCTTATCCAGCAATCAAAACCAGCAGAACTCCATTGGAACGTGTGGGAAAAAAGAATTCCTAGTAAAATAAAAAATAAAAATAATTTTTTCATTGAATCACTCGTTAGTTGGACCGAAATTAAGGTTGAAACCTACAAATGGTGCTGCTACAGTTCCAAAAGGAACTGCTCCGCCTTCAAGAGTCAAGCTAACAATATTCGGGTAAGAAAATATGAATCCAGCCAAAGCTCCCCACCCTCCCACTGGACGGGTATCTACAATTCCAGGTATCTCCTTGTAGACTAATAATGTGGCATCTACGTTAATTCCTGTTGTTTTTTCTTTTCCTAAAAGCGGAAGCCCTTCCCCTCCACGCAGTGAAATAAATGCCTGGTTAGGTATTGCTTCCCTGGTTATTTTTTCAAAAGGGATAAAACCACGCATCCCTGTGCTTATTGCAAGTATTTCTCCCCTATAAGACAAATAAAGGGAATAATCAGTTCCAGCTTCTCCGGGGGTTAGAATACTTGTATTTGTATCTAAAGTAAGTGAAGTAGTTTGGCTGCAGTTATTAATATACCAGGAAACTCCTACACGTGCTTTCAGGACTTCGCTGCTCTCTATGCCTATTGGCCCAGTAGCAACAACCTCTCCGGCTTCTACACCGATATGAAAACTTGCAAGCCTTCTTCCAGTTCCAAGACTGTATGCCTCAAATTCAAAATCCACAAGTCCGGTTATTTCGTGTAAGTAAGTTGGATCAGCAGCAACTAACTGTCCTTCCTCAAGTTTCTTTGTTTCTAAACTAAGAACCTGGTCTGCAACTTTTAATAGGCAAAAGACCTTCCAACTTGCTTTTTTATCAAGATTATCTATTTCTGCATTAAGATCCTCTGATTTTACTTCAAGATCAGTTACGCTTTTAGTAAAATGTTCTAGTAATTTTCCAGATACTCCGCTGTCTTGTTTTTGTTTTAATTCTGTTCTTGCTTGCTCTAATTTTTCATTTATACTCTCCAGCTTTTTAACTAATTCCTTCTTTTGTTTTGAGAATGCCACATATTCAAAGGCGTCTCCTTCATGTTCACCAACTGAAAATCTGTAGGATATTCCAGAGGAAAAAACAAACAAGGCCTTGCCTGTGGAAAAGTATGTACCTTCAAGGCCTGCTTTAATTATATTGTTTTGAAACTGGTCTGAGGTGTTCTCATAATACATTGCAAATGCTGTTTTTATTTTTTTTGGATCTCCACTTCCTAGTGCATCTGTGAATTCTTTCCACTCTGCATCTGAACCAGTAAATTGAGAATGCCAAACCCCTAAAACACTTTTTGTATCGTTTAACAAACCATTTGCTGCATCAAGTGCTGCTGCATCAGAGATTTCTGCTGCTTCTGCTCCTACAGCCAGTATACTCAGAACCTCCCTTAAAGCATTTACTCCGGAAGGTATAGGCGTTTCATTTTTATCAACAGGCATAAATGGAGCTAATACATATCCCAATTCTCCAGGTGTAACAGATGGTTTTGTTTCTATAAATCTTTCATGAGGCCTTGGCGGTTCACCAATTCCTGGACCAATTTTCTCTCCTGTAGCACGCAAAACTTTTGATCTGAGTTCTCCTTCCTTAGATGCAGTTGCTTGCATAGAAATTGCTCTGTCTAGATTAGTAAGTGCTCTTCCAACTTCTGACTCCTGATCTGCAATTGCCAATCCTCCTCTAGCACTCTTAACTGCATTGCGCAATTCTTGTAGCTCTCCAGTATATTTTCCAGTAGCAACTTGACTTGCTAATTCCTTTAATCCTTCAATTGTATAAGATTTACCAAGAAGGGAAACGTTTTCAGAAACTTCTTTTTGTGACATAGGAACACCTCTAAAATATTGGTCTTACATTAACTACTGGCGTTATTGCCCCGGATTCTCCTGGAATGGTTGCTAAAGCAGGTACGCTTAGTGTGCTTTCGGTGGTTGTGATTACTGCGTATTTCTTAATGTCAATTGATTCTCTTCCTGCAGGAGTATAATCCCTATCTAATGCCCAACTATTTCCTTCAAAAATCATTCTCCCTACTCGTCTATCTGTGTATCTATCTTTTTGAGATACTTTTCCTTCTGAATTAAAGAAATAGAGATAGAGAACTTTTTGTGTTTTGAAAGTACCATCTTCCTGAAGAACATCCTCATTTACTGGTTTAGTTGTATCTCCATATGCATAATATCCACGTGTTCCCATACTGGCTGCAGTTGAACTTACAATGTAAATTTTTCCATCAGGATGAATCTCTGAAATTGTCCATTCATAAGATTTAACTTGATCCGTAACTGGATTTCCTTGCTTATTAGTTAAGGAATCAACTGTTGCAACCCAGTAATTCCCGGATAATTCAATTGAGGTTTTACCTACAGTTTCAATTGGTTCTTTCTTCGGTATTGGCACTATTTTTTCTTCTGGTTTTTTTTCTGGAGGTGGCGATAGTGGTATTGGTTTTCTTTTTTTCTCCATCATTCCAAGAAGCATCATATAGATTGTAAATCTTCCAGTAGTATCTATTCCCCAACGGTCATCCTTGAAGCCCTTTGTTGGGTGGCCTTCTCTTCTATTTTTCATTACATTCTTTTTATACTCATCTCCATTCAAGGAGGTTTGGACAACCTTACCGTTCATAGACAGGGACATGAATACTTCGTTATACTGTGCAAGCTGTCTAACATAATTTTCGAAGATGATGCGTTCTTCATCAGAAAATTTAAGTGCATCAAGTCTGCTCTTAGATTGCTCAAATACTTTTTCTCCATACATGGAATATCCTAAGCAAATATCAGCTAAGAGTGAAAGATATTGGGGACTATTTATTGTTGCCCATACATCTACTATTCTTGAATAATCATATGCAAGTGCTGCGCGTTCATAATCCTTTGTGCCAGGTAATAAGTTTTCTTTTTTAACATCTGAAAGGAATCCTGCACCTAATGCATAGAACTCATCAAGAACAGTTTGGATTTCCCTTACTGCAATCTGAGATCGTTTTCCATAATCTCCGTCAACAGCTAATCCATATACAAGTTTCCAGTTTTTATCTTTTGAGTGATCAATATAGGAAACACGATTTGTTTTTGTTTTTGTATTTCTATAATAATAGAGTCCTTCTTGCTTCAAATAAGCTTCTAATCCTTCTTTAGTCATTGCTACTAGAGTCCACTCTGCTGGATTCCCAGGAGTAGCTAAAGAAAGTTTTCCAGTTTTTTTATTTTCATAATAGTATTCTCCGAATACAGGTATTCCGAGATTTGATAGATAAGGATCAGTACTCAAAGCAACACAAAGGTTGAATAGTTCCTGGAATATTTTAGTTTGTTCCTTATCTCCTCTTACTACTGGATGATCCTTGAAGAAATCAAATAATAGAATGAATTTTCCACTTGCAATAATTGTATAAATATCTGAAGTAGTTTCAAGAGCGTATTCTCCTTTAATACTTGAATGTATTGGATTAGTATATCTACTCATGATTGTTGAATATTGATCACTGTGTTGATCCATATAGGCCTTAATTGCTGTTTTTCTCTCCTGGATTGTTTCTGCACTTGGAGGAGCATATCCAATGAATTCTCCTTCTTCTTGTCCTTCTGCTTTTGCAAGTGCTAGTGTATCTACTGGTGCGCGTTGTTCTTCTAATTTTTGTTCTGCTAATCCCAGTTGTTGTTTTGCTTCTTCATAATCTGGTTTCAGTTCTATTGCGTTTTTAAACATTATTATTGCTTGAGCATATTGTTGTTTATTAAAATATACATTGCCGTTTTCAAAAGATTCTTCGGCTTTTGTCTCTTCTGATTTTTCTACTGTTACTGCGAGAGCAGCCTGTTCAGCCAGCCTTGCTTCTGCCAGTTTCAAGTTTTCTCCTGCTACTTCGTGATTTGGGTTTAATTCTAATGCTCTTCTATAATCAGCTGCAGCATTCGCATAATCTCCTTTGTAGAAATATGCTGTTCCTCTGGAATCAAATACATCGGAATTTTTGGTATCAGATGCTAATACTACAGTATAATCTGCAATTGTCGCGTCATAATTTTCCTTAACACTATACGCAAGTCCTCGGTTAAAATATGCACGAGTGTAGCTTGGATCTAATTTTATTGCTTTATTATAGTTTTCAATTGCGATATCAGTTTCGCCTTTTTTATAATGTGCGTACCCACGGTTATTATACGCAGAAACGTAGTTTGGATCTAATTCTATTGCTTTATTATACTCTTTAATTGCTTTGTCATATTCTCCTTTGTTGAGATATTTATTACCAGTCTGTAGTAGCTGCTGGGCTTGTTCCGTTATTGTTAATTCTTTTTTCTCTTCTGGTTTTTCTTCAGTTGTTGGTTTTTCCTCTGCTGCTACTTCTTTATATCCTAGCTTTATTAGATTTGCATCTGCTGATCTTTTTACACCTGCATCTATTACTCCATCTGTTACGAAACGATCCTTTGCTTTTTCAATGCTTTCAAT
>CAYYPF010000077.1:0-5524 GCA_964473475.1 Microcaldota archaeon
TGGCGCTATATTTGATACAGTTAAGCATGCAGCCATGATTCACCAAACTGGTGGAGGAACTGGATTTTGTTTTTCCTTTTTAAGGCCAAAAGGAGACTTTGTAAAATCAACAGCTGGAGTTGCTTCAGGTCCAATTTCCTTTATGACTGTATTTGATCATGCAACAAATGTTATAAAGCAAGGCGGAAAGAGGAGGGGTGCTAACATGGGTGTTTTGCATATATGGCATCCAGATATTGAAGAATTCATAACTGCAAAACAAACTCCTAACTTTTTAGAGAACTTTAATGTAAGCGTAGCAATAGATGATAAATTTATGCAGGCAGTAGAAAGTGATTCTGATTATGAATTAATTAATCCAAGAACAAACCAGCCAATAAGAAAGATTAAGGCTGAGAGCTTGTTTAATCTCATTACTTATTCTGCGTGGAAATCTGCTGAACCAGGAGTATTATTTATTGATACAATTAATAGAACTAATCCAACTCCAAAATACGAAATTCATTCAACCAACCCTTGCGGAGAAGTCCCAATGCCAGATTATGAATCCTGCAATCTAGGAAGCATTAATCTGGAAAAATTTATAGACATTAATTGGAGCAAGGAAAATTGGAGAACTAAAATTAAATGGAAACGATTAAGAGAGGTAGTCCGAACAGCAGTAGTGTTCTTGGATAATGTAGTTGAATTGAACAAATACCCTCTTGAAAGAATTAAACAAACCAGCCAATATCACAGAAGAATAGGCCTTGGAATTATGGGATTTGCAAATATGCTTCTTAAGATGGGTATTAGATATGATTCACCTGAAGCATATGAAATTGCTGAAGAAATTATGAAATTCGTAACTGAAGAAGGCAGAAAGATGAGCCATGAATTAGGAAGGGCAAGAGGTTCTTTCCCTGGATTTAAAGAAAGCACATGGGCAAAAAAAGTTGATGCTATGAGAAACGCAACTGTTACTTCTATTGCACCAACTGGAACAATTTCAATGATTGCTGATACTTCCAGCGGAATCGAACCATTATTTGCAATTGCATATATGAAAAATGTGATGGATGGAACCAAATTGTATTATATAAATGAAGTTTTTGAACATGTACTTAAGGTTCGCGGAATATATTCAGAAGAACTTATGCAAAAAGTAATTGAGAATGGTTCTGTTCAAGGAATAGAGGAAATTCCAAAAGATATTCGAGATGTGTTTGTAATTTCTTATGATATTCCAGCAGAATCCCATCTAAAGATCCAGGCAGCATTCCAGAAATACACTGATCTTGCAGTTAGTAAAACCATTAATCTGCCGAATACTGCAAGTGTGGAAGATGTTAAGCAAGCGTATCTTCTTGCATGGAAGCTTGGATGTAAAGGAGTTACAGTATATAGGGATGGAAGCAGAGGCGAGCAGGTTCTAAATATAATTAAAAAACCTTCTGAGCCTCAGATTAATAGTGATGTAAGAGCAACTTCAACTTAGCTTTTTAATTGCTTTGATTTGGAGTTTTCTTATTCATTTTTAGATTGTGTTTATGGTGATTGTAGATGAAAACGACTGTGAGTATAATTAAAGCAGATGTTGGGGGTTATCCAGGACATTGTTCTGTACATCCAGATATTATAGCAAAGGCAAATTCGCTTTTGAAAGATGCGAAAAAATCCGGAATTCTTACTGATTTTTTTGTTGGAAGATGCGGAGATGATTTGGAACTAATTATGACCCATACAAAAGACTGCGATAATAAAGAAGTTCACGCACTTGCATGGGATGTTTTCAAGAAAGGGACTGAAATTGCAAAGGAATTGAAATTATACGGAGCAGGACAGGATCTTCTTTCTGATGCATTCTCTGGAAATATAAGAGGGATGGGCCCAGGAATTGCAGAGATGGAAATTACAGAGAGAAAAAGCGAACCAATTGTTTGTTTCTTAATGGATAAGACTGATCCCGGTGCATTTAATTTGCCCATATATAGGATGTTTGCAGATCCATTCAGCACAGCTGGTTTAGTAATTGACCCAGCTATGCATGATGGATTTAGATTTGAAGTTTTAGATATCTATAATCATAAGAGAGTATTCATGAATACTCCTGAGGAAACTTATGATTTACTTGCATTAATCGGAGGAAAAAGCAAGTATGTAGTTAAACGGGTTTATCCAAAGAAAGGTAAATTGCCTGAGGATGAGCCAGCAGCAGTAATTTCAACTGAAAAACTTTCCTTGATTGCAGGAGAATATGTAGGAAAAGATGATCCAGTGGCTATTGTACGCGCACAATCAGGCCTTCCAGCATTAGGAGAGGTTCTTGAGCCCTTTTCCTTCCCACACCTAGTTTCAGGATGGATGAGAGGCTCTCATGTGGGTCCAATGCTTCCTGTTTCTATGGAAGATGCAATGCCTACTAGGTTTGATGGCCCTCCAAGAGTAGTTGCATTAGGTTTCCAGCTTGCAAATGGAAGATTAGTTGGTCCAGTAGACTTATTCAAGGATATTGCTTTTGACCATGCAAGGAGAAAATCATTAAAAATCGCAGAGTATATGCGAAGGCATGGTCCATTTGAACCGCACAGGCTACCTTCTGAGGATATGGAATATACTACTCTTCCAAAGGTACTTGATAAACTAAAAAGTAGGTTTGAAGCTGTGAAATAGTATTTTTTCACTATTTTCTTTCTTTTTTATTTATTTTTTATCTCCTAAATACTAATAGGAACCTTTATAAACATGATTATCCATAATGATTAACTATGAGAGATCTCAGTTCAGAAACACGCAATCAGATTGTTGGATGGCTAGGAGAATTATTAGAGCAAAATCCAGCACCTCCAAGCGAACTCTCTGCTATATCAAAACAAAAAAATGGAGTAAGAAATTTACTGTATCTTATGCTTCAAAGTTTAGAAGGAAAAATAGAACAGAATCAAATTCCAAAACAATTTGTAGATGATAATTTAGGCTATTTAGAAGCAAATCTAGCTACAAAGATAGATGGAATTTTAAGTGAAAGAAAAAAACTCATTGAAACTGCACTAGATGCTAGTTTATCTAATGGTAATCTGGGCCTTAGAAAAGACGCATATGATTTATTGCGTTCTTTAGGAGATATTGAAGCAATTAGGGAAATTATTCATACTCTTGAAGAAAGAAATGCAGAGAGGAAGAAAAAAACACTTCCTGAACCTGTTGATCAGTTCCTTTCATACGCAAGAGGAAAAGCATTGAGTTTAGGAATAAATTGGTCCTCAAAAAACCAAACTCAAATGGATGGGTTAAATACAGAAGTGAAACAAGAACTGGCACGAGCAGTTATAGCTAGGCCCCGGGTAGATCCTTCAGTTTCAGAACAGGATACCCAAAAAATGCCAATTATTACTTCCCTTCAAGTTTTTCAGGAAATGTGCTCTAAAGTACCTTATGGTAGATTGAAAAGACTCTTAAGAGAAAGTAACAGTTTGAATGATTATACAGATATAAATAAATTCATTGAGGAATTAAATCCTCAGCAAGCAATAGATGAAATTAATAAATTGGTTTTACTATTAAATGCAAGATTGAAAAGTAAAAATGAATTCATTCTTTCCATGACTCTTCAGGATTTAGATCTTTTTGCTCAGAGTGGAGTAGATATTTCTCCAGCAGTAAACGAATTATTGGATATTGCAAATAATTCTAAAGATTATTTCTATAGAAAAAAAACACTTAGTGCTCTTTCTTGGCAGGCAAAAAATGGAAAAGAAATTCCAGAGGAATTGCTTGTTTTGGCAACTGAAATTTATACAAATATTGAAGATTTAGGAGACTGCCCACATTTTGCACAAGAAATTTTAAAAGCAAAACTAAAACCAGAAGAATTAGAAGAAGTTAAGGGAATTCGAGAGGCTAAGTTTGCAGAATTAAGGGAACCTACAGAAGAGCTTGGTGCTCCTAAAAAAGAAATAGTTCCTGAAGATAGCTCTACTGTTCCAGAAGATAAATTTCTTTTACCTTGGGAGAGAAGATCAGGTAAAAGATTAAAAGTAACTAGTGTGCCGCAACCCCCTACTCCTGAACAAAGAGATGAATTTCCTGATTGGCCTGATGCTCCTAAGGATAAATTTGATGCAATGCTTCAAAGACACGTAGCAGCTGAAAAAGCAGCCAGAGAACTTCAAAAAGAAAAAGAACGCAGAATTCCTATTCAGGAAAAAATGATTGCAAAATTATCAGGTATGAAATTAAGAGAACTTGAATCTGAGGTAATAACTAACCAATATGAAGAAGTTTGCATCTCAGCAGTTGGAAGGATCTCCAGCATAAAAAGTTTAGAAAGAATTTCAAAAAATTCTAGATTTGACAGTGTAAAAGAAATTGCTAAAAGTAGAATCACATTATTAAATGAAAACAAAACTATGGAAAGGGCACGTAGGCTTGGAACAGTTTCAAAAATTGTTCTTGCAGGATGTCTTGCAGTTATGGCTTTAACTTTTAGCTCTGATACTATTAGACGTATGTTTTCTGGTGAAACAGTAAGTGGAAATCCAGAAACTGTTAAAGTTATATTCGTAGAAAAAGCCCCAGTACAGGCTTCTTCTGTTCCTGAACTTGGAGTTAAAGTTGGGCAGGACGTTGCAAAAGTTGCCTCAGCAGTTCAGGAACCTAAAAAAGAAGTAAAGGAACCAGTTGAATCTAGACCAGTTGTAAAACCAGTTCCAAAAGCAGAGAAGCCTAAATCTGAAGTTGAACAAAAGAAAGAGGTAAAAGAACCTCCAAAAATAGAGAGTAGACCACCAGAAGTTGCTCAAGCAGATGTTCCTTTAGAGACTCTTGATGATGTACTTTCTTATGAAAGTGCAGCACCATTCCAAGATATTCCAAACAAATTAATACAAGTTGATCAAGAACCTGAACAACCAGAGAAAGTAGAAGTTGCTCAAGTACAACCTGAGGAAGCAGAGGCTGTCCAAGTACAACCTGAGTTAGCCCCTACAATTAATCCAAAAGTTGATTCTCAACCAAACCCACCAGTCGAATCTCAAGATACTGGAGATAAGGTAGCAGCAGAAAATGCACGCGTACTAAATATGCAACGAATAGTAGAACATGCAGTAAAAAGTGGAGATTATAATCAACTAAATAACCTCTTACATTTCAAAACAAGTGAAGGTCACGCAGGAAGATGGGTAAAATGGCAAGATCAGCCAAACAGAGATGATTATTCAGTAACTGCTGTTCAATTATTACTTAGAAACTTAGGGTATACTGAATTTGGGAATCACGTAGAAGTAACTGGTCAATATGACAAAGCAACTGAACGTGCAGTCAGAGATCTTCAGAAAAAGATCGAAAGAGCAGGAGTTCCAATTAAATATGATGGAGATGGAAAGTTTGGAAAAGAAACCTGGAAAAGTTTAACGGAGTACCTTAGAACTCAAAACTCAACTGCACGTGCAATGATGAATGATTACAAGGATTTCAAAGGAAAATTTGCGTCTGGAGTAAAGTCTGGAGACGGAACAGAACTTAAAAGAATTGCGTAATAAATTTA
>CAYYPF010000078.1:0-5495 GCA_964473475.1 Microcaldota archaeon
TTTATTTCTAATTTAATTTCTAGTTTATTAAAATTCATTTCTTCTCTTTCTCAACTTCAAATTGGGCTTATTGTATTCACTATATTCATACTTGTAATTATTCTGATTAAAAGAAGATAAGAGCAGAGTAAATTTATTTCAAAAATTTGGTTTGGCATTCCACTGCTCTCAGCGACCAGTTTTTGAACAAGCTTTTTGGCTTTGTGCCAAAAAGATGCCCCTTGTCCGTAGGACAAGTGGGAGTTGTGACCGAATGAGCACATACCTATTTGTTTGCAGTAGGGGCTCTTTGGTCATGTTGATATCAAAAATAGAACACGAACGGCAGAACAGCAATGAGATAATGAACCAGCTTATGGAAGACAAGGAATTCAGGGAAATGATGGTCAAGAAAATGATTGAAATGGGTTTGCACAAGCAACTGGCATAACCCCAAAGAAAGCAATTAAAGAGTATTGCGAATAAACCAATTTATGCCAGTTGAAAAGGAGCGCAGGCCTTCATTACAAGACGAACTAAGGAAAGAGCATATTGCTCCAGCCGTAGATCTGCCCTCGGCAAAAGCTCAAAAAGTTCTGCAGGCTCAGGCTAATCTTTCAAGTACTATGCTGACCACGTCAGCAATAATGTTTCTTGATCCAAAGCATGATGAAGACATAAAAGGAAAGTTGAAAGATGCGGCGATGGCTTATTTTCACATTCCATTCGATCAGTGTAACCCTCTGCAAAAGGCAGAAACTATCCAACGTGCACTGAAAGACCCGGATTTTTTCAATTTTCAATACGTCAAAGATGATGCTGGCCCACCGAGACCTGTTGAAGAAGTGTATTCTTCTGAACCTAGGAGTGGAAACTGTGATGAGCTTTCCAGATTGTTCACCGTTATTGCCAGCAGAGAATATGTTGGACTAAAAGATAAAGCCAGTTTTATGTATTTTTCAAGAGCGAAACAACTGAAAATGAAGTCAGGCATACTGCCGTATTTTACATCCAGGGAAGCGTTGTTTTCATAGATCCTGGATTAAATGAGTTTACACCTCTTGATGGTTCAGATTCATTTCCAAAGAAATTCAAAAGTCCTGAGGAAGCTGTAAAAGATCCAGACTTTAAAAAATACATAACAGGTCTTGCCGAGAGATCTACTAATGAAAAAGGTCCATTTGTCATTTCAGAAATTGGTTATGTTCAAGGATCTGCAAATGTAGATGCAGTTTATCATTTTAATTATGGCGCATATGAGGCTGATCAGGGCAATTGGAAAAAAGCATTAGAGCACTTTACTGCTGTAATAGATAAAGGTTTTCGTACTTTTAACGTCTATTCCCAGACAGCGCAAGCATATTACTTCTCTGGAGACTATAAAAAAGCCGAAGAATTTTATACAAAGGCACTTGAAAAGAATAAGAACCCGGATACTTACGGTGATCGTGGGTTAACTCGTTTTAAATTAGGGGACTTAAAAGGGGCTGAATCCGATTTTCTCGAACAACTCAAATTAGATCCAGCGAACATTGACGCTAAATTCCAACTAAGTGCAATATATGTTAATTTTTCCGAGGCATCTTTGGGTAAGAAAGATTACAAAGGTGCACATGATTATTCACAAAAAGCGCAGGAATATTTTTTCTCATTGCTGAAAAGCGGGATTAGCGAAACGGATCGAGGGCAGCTATTTGAAAATACTGAAGCATTTTTTATAAACCAGCATACCGCACTTACAAATCTAGGGAAAAAAGCAGAACTGGAAGAATTAAGAAATCTTTATCAAGAAGCAAAAAAATACGGATTTAAGAGTGAAACCGTAGAAGAATTATTCAAGTAAGTTATTGTAATCTAGGGCATTTTCTTATCGGTTTTTCCTTTAGTGTTGCTTTTCTGGGGACAAATTCTTTTTCTTCTTTGGTTTCTCCTGCCTTTACTTCCTCAGTTTTCTGCGGAACAGGCACAGCATCCAGCATTCGTTTTGGTGATCTTACTTCTTCCTGTGCATCACGAAGAACTACTGAAGCTCTAGAAGGCTTATTTGCCATAAGTGTTTCCCCTTTGGGCGACCTCATACACCCAAAAGTAGTTAGGGCAGTAGCTAATAATAAGGTTACTATTGGTCTTACCAGTTGCCTAGTTTTCATAGTTATTATTAGTGTATAAAGTTAATTTAAACATTCGCTTTGTGAATGTTTAAAGATTTGAAACTTCGGTTTCAAACTGATTTAAGCCTTGCGGTCGCTCTCGTTTTTAGCTTCTTTTCCACTCAGTTTCTTTTTCAGTTCCGTATACCATTTCGGAAGAATTTTTTCAAGGGTTTTGTTATCTTAGCCCATGCAGTTATTTCGTTTCAAAAACTGGGTTTGATACCCCACTGCTCGGAAGGAACGGCAATCAGTTCCTTACGCCCCGCGAACTTTGTTCGCTCGGTGCAGTGGGAACTCTTCGGTCACTTTGATTAAAAAAAGATAAAACTACTTCTGATTTATCAAGTGATTCAGCATTGGAGGAACAATAAACGTAGTCAGTAGAGCCATTGCAGAAATTATAGAATATTCCTGAACATTTAGCACTTCACTAGTTAATCCAATTGAAGCAATAATTAGTGCAACCTCCCCCCTGGGAGCCATTCCAATTCCAATAAGTAGTGCTTCTTTTTTCTTAAGCCCAGCCCAAAGAGCAGAAAGTCCGCACCCAATTAATTTACTCAGAAATGCAATTACAGTAATTATTAGAATTGGAACTGCAAATTGGGAAAGTGCATTTACATCCATGAGCATTCCCAAGCTTATGAAGAATATTGGCATAAACAAATACTCCAGTCCATAAGTTTTATCCTCTATTTCCTGGATATGCTTGCTTCTATTCAAAATTACTCCAGCAATAAATGCTCCAACAATTGCTGAGAGTTTTATATATTCA
Organism: Microcaldota archaeon; assembly: GCA_964473475.1. Lineage (GTDB taxonomy): Archaea > Micrarchaeota > Micrarchaeia > Anstonellales > Bilamarchaeaceae > CAYYPF01. Next base: position 2,908 of record CAYYPF010000078.1, read on the forward strand.
GCAAGGTATGCATAAAGAAGCATAAAAGCCATAATCAAAAGGAATCTTCTTGGGCTCATTTCTTTTTTATCCAGATATTTTATGAAGTAATTCCCTGCAATTATACTTCCAATCAGAAATATTCCTGCTGATACTAAAGTCATCACTAAAGGCTCTATAGTTCCAGTTCCTTTAGATACATTAATTACTAATGAAAGTACGAGTAATCCCAAAATATCATCGAGAACCGCAGCTCCAATTATAATTTGTGCAAATCTTTCCTTAATTAGTTTGAATTCTTTTAGGATTGCAACAGTTACTCCTACGCTAGTTGCAGTAAGTGCAGCTCCCAAGAACATTGAATACGCAAAATTTCCTCCAGTGTAGCTTGCATATAAATAACCAACTAAGAATGGAAGAACTACTCCAGCAGTAGCAATCACTAAATTCTCCTTAGAAAATATTTTTTCTATTTTATTATGAATTCCAACCTTGAATAAAAGAATAATCGCCCCTAATTGGGCAAACACATGGATTACTTCTTCCCCCTTTAGAATATTTGGAGGTTCTTTTGGAAGTTCAAAAGGAAGTCCTAATGATTCAATAAAATCCCAACTAACTGAGAGAAAACTTGAGCTTAGAAGCATTCCGAGTATAAGAAGAATCATTACAGATGGTTGCTTGAAATACAATACTGCCAGTTCTCCTACCACTGCGAGTAAAAGCAGGAATACAATCTCAAAATAAATATGCTTTTCAGGTTCAACTTCACCAAATATGCTTGTACGAAGAATAGTTAATACTAATAATATAAATAATGAGAATAATACAATCGGCAGATATTTATCTATAATTTTTTTCATATCCTTTCCCTTAACTTTCTATTCTACTGAATAGATAAATTGCAAATGCATTACAAGCTATAAAGAATCCAACCATAACTGCAATGCTTGTTCCAATAGGTATTGTTGAGTAATCTAAAAGAATATACCTAAGCGCATCCACCCCATACGTAAGTGGATCAGCATAAGAAACATACCTAATAATCGCAGGAACCTTATCCAATGGAAATAGCGCTCCAGATAAGAAGAATAAAGGCATAATTAAGAAATTCATAATTAATTGGTTCAGCATAAGGTTTTAAAATCCAATTTGCTAAGCTTTTTATGGCAAACAGCAATATTCAGCATACAGACCTTAAATCAAAGGCTAAAGTTATCCTTAGTTCTGATAAATTAATTCTTGCATTAGAAGAACGAGTATTCTGTGTTGGAGTAAAACCAGATAAAAGTATCTTTAGGGTAGAGGGAAGAAAGATTAGGGATATTCTTCCTAATCTACAAGGTGCGTCCTTAGTTTGGATGGATTATGTTGTTGATGGGGATTTTCATAAGGAAGTAAAGGAGGTTGCTGGTTTCTTAGGATTTAGCGATCTTTTGATTAAAAGCCTTCTAAAATCAGGAAAAAGTAACTATGAGGATTTTGGACAGGAATTAGGTATTCTTATTCCAGCAATGAGGGTTGAAAAATTTAATGTTACAATAAATTCGGTTCTTATTCTGCTCAAAGATAATATGATTATTACTATACACACTAGTGAAATTACACGGTTTTTTAGATTAAGAAAATATGCAGAAACCCTATTGAAGAAATTTAAAAAAGATATTCCAATTAGAGATAAAATAACTATAATGCTCTGCAGGCTTATTGATGAAAATAACTCCAAGAATTTTGATTATCTCAGAACAATTGAAGAGCAGGGAGACCAGCTTAGTGGAAAGATGGCTGATCCAAATACTTCTAGACGTACAATTGGAAAAGATATTCATGAAATGAAACATGCACTAATTGTTTATTTGGGAGGCTTATGGGCAACAGTAGATGTTCTAAACACCCTTCGTTACGGAGATGCAGATCTGCTTACTGATGATGACCGCATTTTGAATAGGATAATTGCCCTAAACGTAGAAGTAAACTCCCAGATTAATCTTTCTGAGCATTTGAGTGATGTGCTTGCAAGCGGATTAGAAGTTGTCCAATCAATATACAATAATCAATTGCAGATGCTTAATAATCGGCTTGCATTAGTTGTAGCTTACCTTACAATAATTGGAACAGCAGTTTTGGTTCCAAATACACTTGCAACTATTTTTTCAAATCCAGTTTATTCATTAACTCCTGCAGATGCCTGGTGGTATAATCTTCTAATGATTCTCTCAACTGTTATTTCAACAGCAGTTGCTTATTTGTGGGTTAAGAGGCAAGGGTGGCTTGCCAAAGAACCCAAGTAGAATTACTATTTTTATTTTTTTATCGCAAAGTCGGCAGAGAAACAACTCTCTTTGGAGGGTTGAGTGAATCCAGAGAACTGCGGTTCTCTATCTTTTCAGCAACTTTGAGAACAAAGTTCTCAAATTCCCAAAAATGGTATACTATTTTTGAGGAGCTGAAAATGCCGACTCCGACTTGTCAGGACACCAGAGAATGACAATTCATTTTCTGTGCCCCAAGAACGGATTACCGTTCTTGCGGACGACGCATCGTTCCTGAGCACCAAGAGAACATGCTGTGTTCTCGGGTCGTTGAGAACAACAGTTCTCAACATGCTC
>CAYYPF010000079.1:0-5477 GCA_964473475.1 Microcaldota archaeon
GTTTTTTCCCAGCTTTTCAACATTGTTGAAAATGACCAGTGGTCACACAAGTAATGCCCAGCACAGTGGAATCTCTAGCTGTCAAAAACAATCCACATCAAACAATGTTTGATGTATGCGAACCGCGTTTTTTCTTAGGTTCGCCATACCAGTCTCTGACTGGTGGTTTTTGACATCAAGCAAGATCTTCCTTTACTCTCTTTACTCCAAGTGCATAAATTAATTTCCCAACTCGCGGACCCTTTTCCTTTCCAATGAGTGATAAATAAATTCCTCTGAACATTTCTTTAGGTTCCATTCCTTTTGATTTTGCGAATTCAAAAACAGAATTATGAATTCCAAGTGCATCCAATTTTTCATCTAGTCCTTGTACGAACTCTCTAACTTCTCCTTCTGCTTTTGTTGGTTTATACTTGAAGTTGTACTCTTCTGGAAGAAACTCTCTTGCAATCCATTCCTGCGCATAATTTTTTAGGTACTCTACCCCAGTAGGATCATTAAGCACCTCTCCAACTTGTTCCCAATTATTATATATTTGATAATATAGAACCATATCCAAAAACTGGGACTTCCAATTTATTTTTCCAGTTGAGAGCTTCAAAGCTGCAACCCTTTTTTCCTCACTCCTAGCCAATTCTTCTGGTTTCTTATCAAGCAACCTAATCGCACCCTCAAAATCTTCAAATGCCCTTAATAAGTTCCCAGGAGTTGGATCAATATCAATATTCTCCTGAATATCTGGTTTGAGTAATATGTACTTTATCATCTCTGGAGGAAGTATGCTCACCATCTCACTTACTCCCATTCCTATTCCTTTTGATTTTGAATACTTCTTTCCCCGGAATAGAATAAACCCATATTTGTATCCAATTGGGTGCTCTTTCTTGAACATTTCCTTGAACACTGCAACCAAAGTATCCCAACTCCCTCCTTTTGTATGGTGATCCACTCCTGCTCCTTCAGCAGAAGTTTTGAATAAGTCCATCCAGGAAGGCCAATGCAATCTCCATACAATCTTATACTTATGATCTGAAATTTTTTCCTTTCCGCTATACCCACAACCCCCAGTATACTTTACATCCTTATCGCAAACATATTCATAAGATTCAGAATCATGAGATACTACTCTCGTAGTTGCAATCTTTCCGCACTTTTTGCATATGGGCATTATAGGAGACCAATCCTTTTTCTCAGTTTTTCCACTGGTTCTCTCAACAATCTCCCTTGCTTGTGCCTCATTTTCCAAGAAGAATTTTGCATAGTAATCAAATTTACCAGCATCATAGACTTCATTTACTCTTACAAACTCTGCATCTATTCCAAATTTCTTCATTAGTTCTCTTACTTCATCAAGAAAATGATCTCCAAAGCTTTTGCTCTTTCCAGTTGGGTCAGGAACATCGCACAATGATTTTCCAAGATGAGGTGCAAGTTCTTTTTCGTACTTCTGCATAGAAAGCGGAACAGAATCAAACGCATCCAGAATATCTGCAATAAAATAAAATTTTACCTCTTTGCCTTTTCTTTCAATTACACCTTTAATTGTTCCTGGAAATAAGAATTCGCATAATGTTCCCAGATGTGCAGGGCCGCTTGTAGTAATCCCAGCACTAATTACATATGGTTCTTTTTTTTCTTTTATTACTCTCTCTGCAAGTAATTCTGCCCAATGAACATCCTCCATATCCTAGAATCTTTTAACCAACACTTTTAATGTTTTTCTTTTATAGTACTTTCGGGTGGAATTAATGGCAACAGATTATTCGGGTTCTTTAAGTTGTATTTTAAGTTTAGGAATCATAGGCATTATTTTTCTTTTATCTTGTATTCGGATAATATATCAATACGAGAAAGGAATTTTATTCAGGTTTGGAAAATATAAAGCTACTTTAAATCCAGGAATTAATTTCATAATTCCAGTATTAGACGAATTAAGAAAAGTGGATATGAGAATCCAAACTAGAGACATCCCAAAACAAGAGGTAATTACAAAAGATAACATTCCAGCTCTAGTCAATACTGTTGTATACTTTAAGATCGAAAAGGCTGAAGACGCAGTACTTAAAATCGAGAACTACGCATACGCAGTTGCCCAATATACCCAAGCAGCTTTGAGAGATGTAATTGGAAACAGTGAACTGGATTTTGTGCTCACAGAACGGGAAAAAATTGCTGAGAACATAAAGAAAATTGTGGATGCAGAAACAGGAGAATGGGGCGTGGATATTAGCTCCATTAAGATTCAGGAAATTGAACTTCCAGCAGAGATGAAAAGGGCAATGGCTAAGCAGGCAGAGGCAGAAAGAGAAAGAAGGGCAACAATAATTACTTCTGAAGGAGAATACTCAGCATCTGAGAATTTGATGAAGGCAGCTGAAAACCTTTCAAAATCCAAAGGAGCACTTCACCTACGAACCTTGCAAACAATTCGGGATATTGCTGCTGATCCTTCTGAGAAGATAATAATTCTTATACCTTCTGATTTGCAGGAATCTGTTTCAAGCCTTCTTGGAAAGAAGAAAGGTATTTGAATGCCATTAGAAACAAAGAAGAGATACTTGCAGATTGCCTTCAATGGAGATCTTCAGCAAGTCGCCACGCTTCTTCCAAAAATTCCTCAGGATGACCGTATTCTCATAGAAGCAGGAACCCCATTTATTAAAAAATACGGGGAATCTGGAATTCGTTTCATTAGGAGAATATGGCCTGGCTATTTAGTCTCAGACATAAAAACCGTAGATGGTGCAGTTGGGGAGGTTGCAGAATCCTGTGCTTCTGGTGCAAATGGGGCAACAGTAATTGGTTCTGCTCCAATTGAAACAATTAATCTCTTCATTGAAGCTTGTAAGCAAGTAGGAATGGATTCTTTTTTGGATATGATTAATGTTGATAAACCCTTTCAGGTTCTTAGAAGGCTTAAGCATCCACCCACAGTAGTTATACTCCACTTGGGAAGAGATGAAGAAACTGCGAAAGGAAAATCAATTCAATATCGGAATCTTTCCAGAATAAAAGGAAAATATGGAATTTTAATTTCTGCAGCTGGAGGAGTTCATTTGAAAGAAGCGCAGAGTGCTTCCTTCAATGGAGCAGACATTGTAGTTGTGAATGTTGTTTCCCCTTCTGATCCCTGGAAAGGGATTAAGAGCACAGATACAATGGACAAGATGGCAATGGAATTCCTAAAAAGTATCGACTGATTTTTCGGTTAAGAAAGGTTTATAAAGATATATATGTATTTGTATATTTAACTATATGTGGTTTTTATGGGAAATATCTTTCTTGCTTTGGATGCAGATCATGAGAAATTGCTTAGGCGGTTAGCGCAAGAAAGATACGAAGGGAGGAAAGGATCAATAAGTAGAATTGTATCTGAAGCCCTAGATGATCTTTACCATAAACAAAAGGAAAAAAATAGAAAAAAAGAAGCTTTAAGCAGGCTCTTTTCTCTTAGTGAAAAAGGAATCAATTTAGGAGTTAAGAAAGGTAAGAAAATATACGAAAAAAGAGAGGAATTGTATGCTGGAAGAGCGTAAGATTTTAGTGGATACTAATATTCTCATTTATTTCTTTGATAAGAAAGATGAGTATAAGAATGAGCAATCTAAAAAAATTCTAAAGACTATCTTTGAGGCAGGGATCGGAGTAATAAGTATCCAGAACCTAGCGGAGTTTTCTTCTAATGCATACAGGAAAAAATTTATTGATTCCTCGAAATTAAATACGATCATATTGGACTTTATGGATGTTTTGAAAGTTGTAAGGTACGATGAAGATGAAATTCTCCGTGCAAATACAATCTCTCAGCAGTATGGTATTCATTTTTTTGATGCTTTGATTGTTGCTATGATGCAAAAGGAAAAAATAACCCGGATTTTAACTGAAAACGAGGCTGATTTTAAGAAAATAGATTGGATAGAACCGGTAAATCCGTTTACGCATAAAGAAAAAGATTAATTTATCTATTTGTTGTGAGGAACCTTATCGAAATCTATTTAAATATAATCCTACATATTTTCCTTTTGTCAGCGGCCATAGGAAGAGGGAAACACCCGTTCCCATACCGAACACGGAAGTTAAGCCTCTTCACGGCAATATCTGTACTGTTCTATGAACGGGAAAATATGCTGCTGCTGGCACTTTCTACTTCCTTATAAATTCAGATTATTTATTCAGTTACTATTATTTCTTTCACTGCCCCGTGCAAACTGGTCTTTCCTAGTGTGGATTTAATTATTGTTGATTTAATTATTGTTGATAGTGCATATACATCAAAACGGAAATTAAATACTTCAAATAATCTTAAGATGCTCCCAGCTGCCTCTTCAACTTCTCTTCCAATTGCTTTTGCGATTTGTGAGATGGATGCAATAGTTATTTCTGGATCCTGCTGAAGATGCTCCAGTACCTGAAGGTCAATTGTTGCATTTCTAGTTGCAACTTCAGTCGGGTCTAATAATTTAAATTCAGCTCCATTATTACCCATAATTACCTTGTGCTCACTATAATTTGCTCCATAATCATACCCAATTCTGGTCATGCTCTTTTCATTTAGAGGGTACCACATCGTGCCATTGTCAAGAGTTACTTTTAAAATAATTAGTTCTTTCGTGTGCACTAAAGCCATTTGTGTAAAATCAAAATCTCCAATATCAAATATAAAAACAATTGGTAATCTCTTTGAGAGAATTTGTAATAATCCTAAATAACCTTCTATTTTGTCCAGTATTGGGTAAGGCTCAAAAGAAACCACTGCATCAAAATTCTCTTCTGGGAACTGTTCAAAGCTCCTTTGCTCAGCCCTTAATCCAAGCGAACGTGCATTTTGAACCCAATGAGAACTTAGATCACTTGCTAGCACGTCATATCCATGATCTGCAAGTGCCTTTGCCACTTTTCCAGTGTAAACCAGTGGAAAATATATCTTCCTAACTTCTCTTTTCAAAACTTTTCTAACATACGCTTCAAACAATCTCGGATTAAACCTGAATGTGGCATCAGATTGTGTTTCTTTTTCTTTTGTACCCCAGCTATTTTTGGCATGCACTCTAGCTAAATACTTCCTTAAATCAACTAATGAAAATCTACTAGGTATTTCACGTAAGGATCTTTCAGTAAAATCCAATCTTCTCTGTCTCCCAAGGTCGCAAACCATTCCCATGTATATTTATGTGTCTAATAAGGTTTAAATATGTATACTCTTTCTTCTGCTTTCCAATTATTCCTTTCTTTTATAATAATTTCTAATTATACTTAATTTTATGGACTTTGATCAAGTAATAAAAAATAGGATCTCTTGCAGATCTTATCTGAATAAAGAAGTAGAAGAGGAAAAGCTCCAGAAAATTTTGGAAGCAATTCGTTCTGTTCCTTCAGCTGGGAATTTACAATCTTTTCATGTAATAGTTGTGAAAAACCAGCGCGTAAGGGAAGAGCTCTCCCAAATCTCAAGAGGAAAGCCATTCCTTGCTGAAGCA
>CAYYPF010000080.1:0-3440 GCA_964473475.1 Microcaldota archaeon
CCAGATCCAGATGGTACAACCGTGCATGCGGAGAGAGCGTAACTGCTTGGGGAAGATTTCATATTCAGAAAACAATTAAGAAAGCTGAAGAGTGTGGATTTAAGGTAATCTACGGGGATACTGATTCCACTTTTCTCTCGATGGAAAATAAAACAAAGAAAGATGTTCTTGAATTTATGGAAAAAATAAATGCAGAACTCCCAGACCAAATGGAACTTGAATTAGAAGGATTCTTTCCTCGCGGAGTATTTGTTGGTAAAAAAACCGGAGAAAAAGGTGCAAAGAAAAAATATGCATTACTTGCAGAAGATGGCTCATTTAAGATCCGCGGATTTGAATTAGTCAGAAGGGACTGGTCCAAGATTGCAAAGGATACGCAAAGAATGGTTCTTGAAGCAATTCTAAAAGAAGGTTCAAAGGAAAAGGCAATTGCAATTGTCCGGGAAGTTATTGAAAAACTGCGTTCAGGAAAGGTTTCCAAAGAAGATCTTACAATCTATACTCAATTGAATAAAGATCCTAGTAAATATGACATAAAAAGCCCAGAACTTGCAGCTGCTAAAAAAGCAATAAAGAAAGGAGTTCCAATAGAAAAAGGTTCCTTAATTGCATTTATAATCTGCAAAGCAGGAAAATCCATTTCTGAGAAAGCAACCCCTGCTGAATTTGCAGAGGATTATGATATTGACTATTATATTAATCGGCAGATTCTTCCTTCAGTTATGAAAATCCTGAAAGAACTCGGATGTTCAGAAGAAGATCTCAAATTTGGAGGAAAACAAAAAGGAATTGGGGATTTCTTTTAAGTGTATATAATTTTTAAACACTTGTATACAAATAGTAAACATATGCTGGAACGGCTATTAACCTCAAAAGTAAGGGCTAAAATACTAAGACTATTTTTTAATTCCTCAAAAAATTATCACCTCAGAGAACTTGCGAGGATTCTACGTATAAATGTAAATCAGGCAAAGAGAGAACTGGATCTCCTTACTTCGTTAGATATTATTAGATTTGAGGTAATTGGGAACTCCAAAAGGTATTCAGCTAATAAACATTGCAGGGTCTATAAGGAATTGCGATCTATCGTTGCAAAAGATTTTTCAGTTGAGGAGGAGCTAAAAGATGTGCTTTCTAAATCAAGTAACATTAATTTTGCCTTTATTTTTGGTTCATATGCAAAGAATAAAATGAATGAAAAAAGCGATATAGATTTAATGGTCGTGGGAGAACCGGATATTAATGCATTAAATACTCAGATTTGTTTATTAGAGAGTAAAATAAATAGGCAAATACAATATTTTGTTTATACGCCAAAGGAGTTCAATAAGAAAAAATCATACGGGTTCGTGAAAAATGTAGTAAACAGCCCCAAAAAATATCTTTTGGGTAAGTTCACTGTTTGACATGCAAAAAGCATGACCCGGAACTGACCCCCCTAATTTCCTTTATAATGCCAGTCATAGGAACTTCCTAGTGGTTAAAATGGACCTGGCTGAACTTAAAAGACTTGGAAAGATAAGGAAAATTCCTATAGATAAGAAACAAATCAATAATCTTATAAAACTTTCAAAAAGAGATCTGGATTTCGCAGAAGAGGTGAAGGATAAGAATCCAGATTGGGTTTTCAGCATAGCGTATAGTAGCATTCTCCAAATGTCTAGGGCACTATTATACTCTTATGGTTATGATACTGATGAACTAGAGTTGCATAAGACTACTCTTGATTTCGTAGCCATAATCCTAGGAGAGAAATATGGAGAAATCGTAAATACTTTTGATAGGCTAAGAAGGAAGAGGAATGCCACGATTTATGACGAAGCCGGAATAATATCCGAGTATGAAGCCAAGTTTGCAATTAAAACTGCTAAGGATTTTTATGAAGTTGGAAGAAAAAAGGTTGAGGAAAAATTGAGAAGTGCTTAAATGCAATTGGAGAGTATTTTAAAACATTCTTACTCATAATGATTTCTGTTATGCCGCGGTAGCTCAGCTGGGAGAGCATTCGAATTTCTTTGAATTAAATTCCAATGAAATGATGAAGCTGAAGAACTCTTACTGAGTTTTGGTAACCGAAGGGTCGCTGGTTCAAGTCCGGCCCGCGGCATATGTTTTTTTAATAATTTTTATTCTGTTACAATCGGAATTCCCGGAACAGTAAGTCTAGGGAGATTATCTACATTTGCCAGTACAATTCTCTCTCTTCCATCTCTTCTCTGGACCAAGAAAGAACCATCAAATATTTCATACTCAAAATTATTTCTTCCTGCTGGCTCAACAAATCCTTCCAAAAACCGTATATCTCTTTGTAATCCTACGAGCCTTCCATTTACTAATTCAGTTCTTCCTTGCAATGGAATTACATGTGCGCTTCTACCCTCACTAATATCCTCAAATACTGTGAGATGGTTCCGTATAACCGCAAACTCCTGACTTTTTGGATAAAACTGTGCTCCAATTGGCAGTACAATTACATCTCCACTCAATAGTTCAAGCATGGAGAACAGTACTTCTGGAACTCCAAGTTCAAGTAATCTGTGTTTTGTTTCAAGGAATGTTGCTGCTACGTAATTATTCAAGGGTGCAAGTGATAATTTACCAGGTTTTCCTTCACGAGTCCATATCTTTACTACAGCTGCTCTTCCATCAAAAGTTCCAGTATAAACACTGGTAGTGCTTCCAGCAACTAATGGTCTTAAACCAAAAATTCTTTCACCTACAACTGTATGAAACTTATCTAATGTACTTAACCTATTTCCATTACTACTAGTGAAAGAAATTCTTCTAAGGGAGTTTTTCATTGATAATAATTACGAGCAAATAGTTTATATTCCTTTATCCTAGCATACTTCCTAAGATTTTTAACTTAGAAACTGATCCATTGAAACTATTTCAACTCCTCCGCAGATCACTTTTCCTAATTTATCAAAATCAATTGTAGCTAGTGAATATCGCGGTTCATCAGGGTGTTTGTCTATTGCTGCTAATGAACTTATGATATCTGCATCCTTTGAAGCCATATCTCCTGTTGGAATATGCCTTCTTATTGTTTGAATGTCCCTGCGCAATCCTTCTTCAGTTCGAGAATCAAGTCTAGGCCAATTGCGTCTTCTATCATTTCTATCAATTATACGGTATCTGTCTGCATTTTTTCTGCTTTGTTCCCATCTCGGATTATCTAATCTACTAAGATCATCAGCAATTATCAATTGATTATTTATTCCAAATCCAGCAGTTTGTATTATTTTTCCATCTGGATTTTCTCTTTCTTCAATAGTCCTGGAAACAATATACCTATCAACTGGGAATTCAATTAGTGTTCCATCCTCTAGTTCTAAAAATGAGGCATATATTTTTGGAACAATTAAGGTAGTTATTCTTCCACTAGCACTTAATTTATTCAAAGTAACATGTGCGTTATGTACATTCAATGCAACTGC
>CAYYPF010000080.1:3540-5442 GCA_964473475.1 Microcaldota archaeon
ATGTGTTTAAAAATCTACCAGTCTAGGTTTCTTCAAACCTTGCGCTTATTCTATTCTTATCTACTTTTTCAGGTTCAAAGGACATTCCATTCATGCAGATGTAAACTCCTGGAGGTAGTTTCTGCACACTTGCTATTGCATAACCCAAATTAAAAGAAGCATCAGAATTTTCAAATCCTTTTAAGGGAATCATTGATCCTGTTAAAACTATTATTTTCTTATTATTCTTTAATTGATCTTTCAAATACTGTCCTGTATCTGGCATTGTGTACGTGCCATGGGTAATTACAATCATCTCATGTTTTGATTTTCTTATTGCTTCTAGCATTTCTTTTCTATCAGTATATCTTAGCTTTCTACTATCCTTAAGAACTAGGACTTGAAATTCAGTTTTATTGTGCAATTTAAGTGTTTTTATATAATCTTCAATTCCTGTTTTTTCTCCTATAACTAAAATATCTTTTGAAGGACTGTAATAAGAATCAATAGTTCCTCCAGTTATGATAAAATGTATAGTTCCAGACTCTCTAGATTTCATAATTAGATATACTTGCTCCTTATTTTTAAATCTTGTATTTAGTTCAGTTCAAAAGAACTGGTTCAATCTGCTCTGAGAAAGTACTTTACTTAATTTTCTATACGTGTTTATTGGAGTTCTTAACCTAGAAGAAACATCCTCCAATGCCTCATTTATATTTGTAAATTTTCCTCCTTTTCTAAAGAATGCATGCCTTACATTTTCACGCACTTCCCAAACTCCGACGGGCACTATATACCCTTCTCCAATCTCTCTAATTACAACTACTCGAGCTTGCCTTTTAATTCTACTCAAGTATTCAAGAATTCCAATTCTAGAAGCATAATATCCACCTGTTTGTTTATCTGCATACGTAGTTCTCCCAAAGAATCCCTCATACTCCTCGCTAATTACTGGTTCTTTTGCTTCCTGAGCCCAAATAGATTTAGGACTCCAAGCTTCAAAATTTTCAAACTCCCAAGCTCCAGGAATAAGAAGAATCTCAAAATGATTATGCAAGAACTCATTATGGAATACGAGAATTTCGTTTAATTGAGGGTATTCCCTTACTCTTTCCATTAATTTCTTTCCAATTGTATCATCGATTGCAGTTATACTCCATCTAGTTGGAACAATTTTCCTAGAATCCTTTTTCCCAAGAGCACCTACACTCATTATTCTGCTCAAATAATAATTATCAAATCCGTAGTAGTTCAGCTCATCAATTGCCTCAACTGCAAGTAAATTATCCTCAAGAATAGAATCTACTTTTTCAGGAATTTTTGGGTTCTCAGTTATTTTATAATCTTTTAATGGAGCAGAAGCACCCATTGGTTCAGTTATAGAAGAAAATTTCATATCAAAATTTGGCTTTCTAGTGAAACTCATTTCTACATCTATGCTTCTTTCACTTAGAGCAACCTCCCCCATTCTTTCCTCAATTCTCTTTCCAACTTTAGAGATTCTTTTTCCCCTAAGTAATTTTACCCTTTCCTCAATTATTCTCTCGTATTTCATTCCATATAATTCATTAGGTGAGAGCGGTCTTTCTAAGCTTGAAACCAATGGTCCAACTGAAAGGTTCGGATAGCCATAGCTTCCTACAAAGATTTCATTTGCAGGTCCAAATACACTTTCTCCAATTCGTTCCTTTAGGTCTGTTTGGATATTCATTTTTCTAAGTAAAGGGCAGGAAGAAAGGCCGCACAAATGTTTAGTGCCTTTACAAACTACACATAAATTCGGAGAGTGCATTAGAGTAATATATACTAATTAAAATTAAAATTGGATTGATATTCAGGGACAGATCAAAAGAGAACCTATAGCGTAAGAACTAAGAAAATGTACTACCAGCGATACATTTTTAAGCATTTTTGTACTATGGG
>CAYYPF010000081.1:0-5438 GCA_964473475.1 Microcaldota archaeon
GCAATTATCGAGTTTTAGTTAAGATGCCCCACAGCTTGCTGTGTGGGAGGTTCACATATACAAAATGAGTAATATTACTATGACCATGGTCAGAGTTAAGAATCTGAATCCTGAGGCCAGATCTGCCTTGATTAGAGACTTGACTTCGCCACTTAGTACCTAATGGCAGGAATATTGAGGTAAAACAATTCGATTATTCTGAAGTGAGAAAGGTATTTAATAGAAACAGTACTTGGCATGAAGAAAAAATGAAACGAATAAAATCATCTAAATTAAACCAATTCTTTAATGAGCTTTACCCAGAATATGTATTATACCGGGCTGATGAGGACGAGTTGGGACGAAAAGATGTTACAAGTTCTGACGAATACATTTCAACACTGTCAAAAGAACCAGATGAGCATCAAAAGAGATTAATTAAGGAAAGAGGAGAGCTACGATCATTACACAAGGTTACAGGACGTAGAAAGATCACGACTATCTCTAGAAGGGGACCTCGAATCACTATTAATCGAACGCCGAATAGTTTTGGTGACGTTCCAAAAAAATATAGTTCGATGTTTGCTTTTGATGAAGTACAAAAGAACTATTCTTCTGCATATGAAAAGTGGACAAGTGAAGAGGATGCAAAACTAAAACAAGAATTTTTAGAAGGCAAATCTATCAACGAAATGGTAAATATACACCACCGTCAACTAGGTGGTATAAAATCTCGTCTGAAGAAACTTAATCTAATAGATTAGGCATTTTACTTTTGAGTGAACTTGGTTATATAAGTCAAAACCCTAGACTCGAGACGCAAGACACCTAGTCAATCGACGGAAAGTCGTGGCCAAGACTATAACATTATGTTATATGCAGGGGAAGAGATTTCCGTTTTCAGTTCACAGTTTCCTGTTTTCCGAATTCGAACTCTTGAAGGCACATAGCCAGATTTCAGGACTCGAAACTCGAGACCCAAGACCCTTAAGCCATTGGACTCTGAATCCAACACGTTTAACCGTTGCGAACAGATTTCAAGACCCAAGACTCAGGACTCGAAACTCTGCACTTCGCTACCCCTGCAAATGAGTAACAACGAATTTGCGGGGGATCCTTGAACGAATAGTTCAATTGAGCCCCTGCAGGTTATATCACTCTAACATATACTATATTTAAACTCTTGTTGTATAAAAATATAACCTATGTCTTGTTCCTTAAAACCAAGAACAGATAGTTCTATTCATTTAAAACGCCTAGAAATAGATAGGCCGAATTGGGTTTCCTTGCCTAGAAGAACTAGAGGACTAAAAGAAGTTTCTTCTGAGAGTATTATAGGTGTATTCGGAGACTCTCCTAAATTTTCAGAATTTACTTCCAGATGGAGACCTAAGGAATTATTCCCAAAGCATTTTAATGAAATTTTAGATCTTTTGAGAAGCAGACCGTATCAAGTACTGGCACACGATGGTTTAGTTCCAGAAGTTATTCAGGTTAGAGATTCTTTTTATGTTGGAGAGTCAGGTTTTTATTTGGCTGCTGCCTCTAAGATTTTTGGAGTTTCAGTACGTGCATTAGTAACAGAATTACTTTTAGGTAATTTCCCAAAAATGCAAGAGGTTTTGAAAGCAAGAATGGAATCTGAAATAATTATTGGCGGATCAAGAGTAAAAACTCCAAAGAATAGGTGGGGTCATCTTCAACCAAAGGAAGGAGAATTTGTTCTTCCAGAATCAACTGTTTGGAGTTTTCCCTCAAGAGGAGCATGGGCAACTCATGATGGTTCTTATAGGGGAAATTTTTCTCCTCATATGATTCGTTCATTGCTTCTTCTTTATACTCAAGAAGGAGAGGTAGTTCTTGATCCAATGGTTGGAGGGGGAACTACACTTATAGAATGCGCGTTATTGAATCGATTAGGAATTGGAATAGATCTTAATCCAGATGCAATTTCAATTACTAGAGAAAGATTAAGGTTTGTCCATGAAGCAAAACAAAGAACATTTACTGGAGATGCAAGAAATCTCAATTTAGTTGAGAATGAATCTGTTGATTTTGCAATGGTTCATCCTCCTTATGGAGATATAATCAAGTATAGTAATTGCAAAGGGGATCTTTCTTCACATTCAAAACTAAAAGTAAATCTTTTTGTAGAAGAAATGATCAGGGTTGCATATGAAGTTTTTAGAAGCTTAAAACAAGGAAAGTTTTGTGCACTCCTAATTGCAGATATTCGGGATAAATGCAGGCAGATCCCACTTTCAGATATGCTTAGGGAGGCATTTATGCGAGTTGGATTTGTACTTAGGAATGATATCATTAAAGTTCAGCATAACTGTAAAGATCCAGGAACAGGAGTAAGTGGAAGAATGACTGGGTTGACTAGAAAATTATCAAATGGGGGAAAGAGCTATCTTCCAATTAAGCACGAACATCTTTATGTTTTGGAGAAGCCTGAGAATGGTATGGATTTGAGTGCAGTTAGGTTTAGTACATGTCAAAAACCATCAGTCAGAAATTGGTATGGCGAACCTAAGAAAAAACGCGGTTCGCATACATCAAACATTGTTTGATGTGGATTGTTTTTGACAGACAGAGATTCCACTGGTTTGCTACCGGTGGTTACCGAAGTAATATCTAGCACAGTGGAATCTCTGGATTTGAAGGCATTCAACAATAATTTAAATTATTCTCTCTTTCTTCTTAGTATATGGTCAAATCCAATATCCGTTCCTTGATTAAGAAAAAGCTTCTAGAACAATCTAAGGAAGAGAGTATTTCTAAAAGTATAAAAATTTGCGAAGAATTACTTTCTCTAAAAGAAATTAAGGAAGCAAATTCAATTGGATTCTACTTAGCTAAACCAACTGAAGTAAATCTAGATTATGCAATTAAGCAATTAATTAATTCGAAGAAGGTTTCTGTTCCTGTAACTAATGATACTATAGAATTTTCAGAATTAGATTCCTTAGAAGGATTGCATACTGGAAAATTTGGAATTCGTGAGCCTAAAATAAAAAAACTAATTGATTATACTCCAGAAGTAATTGTAATTCCCGGAGTTGCATTTGGACTTTGTAAGAATAGAATAGGATATGGAAAAGGATTCTATGATTCTTACCTAAAGAATAAGAAAACCTTCAAAATTGGGGTTGCATTTGAGTTCCAAATAAGTGAGAAAGTTCCTTGCGAGTCCCATGATGTGCAGATGGATCTAATTCTGACCGAAAAAAGGATTATATAACTAATTACTCACAATATTATTATGCCTAAACTCTCAATTGCTGTTCTTGCTAGTGGAAGAGGATCCAATTTCCAAGTTGTAATAGATGGAATTAACTCTAAGGAAATTAACGGAGAAATAAAAGTCCTAATTACAGATAATCCAGAAGCAGTTGCAATTGAACGGGCAAAAAAGAACAAAATTCCATTCGAAATTATAAATAGAAAAGATTTCAAAACTCGAGAGGAAATGGATTTGAAGATTAAATCCATCCTAGACAAGAATAAGGTTGATTTAATCGTGCTTGCAGGTTATATGAAAATCATTAGTTCCAAAGAACTCCTAACTGCTTACAAGTATAAAATAATCAATATTCATCCTTCATTGCTTCCTGCATTCAAAGGTTCTATGCAAGCACAAGTAGATGCATTTGAATATGGATGCAAAATTGCTGGTTTAACTATTCATTTTGTAACTGAAGATGTGGATGGGGGTCCAATCATATTTCAAAAGGTAGTAGACATTAGTAATTGCAAGAGCGGAGAGGAAGCTGCTGCTGAAATTCTAATTCATGAGCATGAATCTTATAAGAAAGTAATTGATTCATTCTCTAAAGGAAAATATAAAATTGAGGGAAAAAGGGCAATCTTTGTTCCTTATTGATTTTTTTAAGTTTAGCATTTGCTTAAAAGTTTAATCCTATTTAGATTATTTCAATGTTACTTGAAGCAATTATATTCACAATAATAGGTCTTGCACTATTTGAAACTATTACCAGTATAGATAATGCAATAATTAATGCAGAAGTTCTCTCAAAGATGTCCCAGAAAGCCAGGAAATGGTTCTTACTCTGGGGTTTACTTTTTGCAGTAGTATTTGTGCGGGGTATTCTTCCAACAGTTATAATGTGGATGGCTAATCCAACTCTTTCTCCTGGCGAAATACTTAATGCTACTTTTTCTGATGATCCGAGAATAGTTGAAGCTATAGAAAAAAGCGGTCCAGTTCTCCTTATTGCAGGAGGAATATTCATGGTTTTCCTATTTTTCCACTGGTTATTTCTTGAGCATAAGAATTATGGGCTAAAAGGAGAAAAGTTTTTCCATGCACAAGGGGTTTGGTTTTTTGCAGTTGTTTCAATTCTTTTGTGTATAATTACCTGGTATGCAATGCAAATAGATAAATTAATGGCATTTGGAGCAGTAGTAGGCTCAACTGCATTCTTCATAGTCCACGGATTTAAACAGAATGCAGAAGCAAGAGAAAAAGATATTCTTGAAGGAAAAGGCAATCTTGGAGATCTGAGTAAATTGCTTTATCTTGAAATCATAGATATGACTTTCTCTATAGACGGGGTTATAGGAGCATTCGCATTTACTTTTTCAATTCCATTAATCCTTCTTGGAAACGGAATCGGTGCATTAGTAGTTCGTAAACTTACAATTAGGAATATAGAGAATGTAAAGAAGTATGTGTATTTGAAAAATGGGGCAATGTATTCTATTCTAGTTTTAGGAGGAGTAATGATTTTGGATAGCTTTGGTTATGAGATTCCTTACTGGGTTTCTCCTTCAGCTACAATTCTAATTATTGGATTTTTCATTCTTAAATCATTCGAACATTTGAAACAAAATCCAGTTGCTGTAAAGAATCAATAATTTTGATCCATCTTTATATGACTGAGAATAATTCAATTATCTATTGCTTTTAGCTTTTACAAGTGCAGGCGTGGTTAGCTCTATGAGTTCTAGTTCAAGTTCCTTTATTTTTTTCACTAAGGGATTTTTTTCATTTAGTTTGTATAGAATAGTTTTTCCAAATGATCTTGTTGATTCTACTAATTTTAATTCAACTAATCTACCCCAATATTTGTAAAAAGTAACTTTACTCAAGCCAGTTTCATCAATTATTTGTTTTTTAGAATAATCAAACAATCTATTTTCTAATAGGAAATCAATTATCCCGAGTAAGGGCGTATCGCCCAAGTATTCGATCAATACTGAATTTTCTTCCATAACTAGTCTATGAGGTAAAATATTTTTAAACCTTCTCAAGTTTAATCTCAAATCTCTTGCATAATCCAATTATTTTATCCTTCTGCCATCTATTGCATTCCTCATCAATTAGAACCTTAGAAACATTCCCAACATTTTTCTCTAAAGCTTGCCTGAATAGTTCTTTATCAAATTCTTTTATTCTATACTTAGGAAGAACATGCCCAACCGCGTATTTGCTC
>CAYYPF010000082.1:0-5286 GCA_964473475.1 Microcaldota archaeon
ACAGCACCTGAAACGTATGCCAAGTCCATTGCATTACAATCTTTTGGTTTTTTCATCAATGCATGTGTTCTCCAAAAGTCATTTCCAGTCATACCGCCAACACATGGGTCAGATTGGGAACTGACTGGTTCATTTGCTGGAGGTGCATATTCACCTGAGAATATAGTTACTACAAGATATGTTTTATCACGACCTTTGATTGCATCTCCAAGACCGCTCAATGCTTCTGGCTCAAGCCAAGCAGCACGTGAATCTTTGAGATCAACTTCTCGTATAATAAGATTTAATTTTTGTGTATTTGGAGGATCTGCATCCACATACGCAACAGGTTGCATTATCGCTGGGAACTTACCGTCCGGAGATGCTGGACGCGTTACTTCATATTTAACAGTTGCTTGGTGCTCCTTTCCATCTGCATCTTTTACAACTGCAGTATAAGTTACTCCTTGTTCAAGTGCAGAACCAAGTTTAACTTCTTGGCCATCCCTTGTTAAAGAAACTATTGTTGCGAGTGTATCTGCACCAACAATATGACCGGAATTTATATTCGGTAATTTAACACCGCCGTTACAACTCAATAAAGTAGCTTCATCCACGCGACCTTCAATAATTTTCACTAATTTGTCAGCAGTATCTACTTGACCCAACTTTGATCCTGCGCCAGAAGAACCTGCCCCATGCTTACCCAATATATATGCTGGACTAAGTAAAAGCAAGCAAGAATTATAAACAACTGCAACAAGTCCACTTCCATACGTATACGCCGCTGGCATGCATGAAGACTGTTTAGTTTCCTTACCTATTGCGCCTTTTTGTATTTTATCACAACCTTGATCTATTACTCTTCCACTTCTATTTTTATGTACTTCACCCATAAATTCACCTCAAATAGTGTTAATATTAATGGAACGATATATTTTAAAACCCACCTTTTACAACAAACAAAATGGCTAGTGCACTGAGAAGAAGTGTCTACACAGAGAACTTCGTTCTCTTATTTCAAAACAATGAAAAATATTACTTTTCATGTGTCGAGAAATTCTTTATTTCTCAACATCTGAAGATTTAGAAATGCAGGCTCGCTTGGCTGTTGCCAAGGATCCTTCAAAATTTTTTAAGAAAAATTTGCAGGGGAAGCAGGCCTAGGATGATCCTAGGGTCTAAACCTGGTTGAAAAGTATTCTCTTGCTTTCGCAATTTCCACTCGAATCCTTTTCTCATTTTCATAGTCGTTCTTTTTTCTGTAGATTTCTTCAAGAAGTTCCAACGATGGTAAGAAATATCTGGCCTTCTTCTTTGAAGCCAGTTTTCCGGATTCCAGCGCCTTAATTACCGCAGCCTCGAGATTTCCTTTCCTGTATTCAATCAGAGCTTCAGAAAAAGAGGCAACTTCATCCTTTCCGAGTGCTGTGAGTTCGCTTGAAAGCTCTTGGGCCTCAGCAAGTCGGTTCTCATTGATCACTCTGGTAAAATCCATAAAAAACAGGAGCCTTTTCGGTTCTTTCAGATTTGGACATAGCCGTCTCGCCTTTCCAAAAAGTGCATATGCCTCTTTTTGCTGCCCTTTACCCAAGAGCATCTTTATCTCGTTCATGATGTGCATAAATCTTTCTGCCTTTAGCTGTTCCGGAAAAGCGTCAATCCAATGGTTTTTCATGAAATTCCTGAACCTTTTTCTATCAAGCTCTTCGGCTCTCTTGAGATAGTCCTTGCAACCGGTCTCATCCCCAAACCATTTGAGCACTTTGGCCTTAGCTATGATAAAATCAAACGATGTCGGGTAGATCGCCAGCCCTTCATCGGCTATTGAAAGGGCTTTTTCTAGATCCCATTCACCTTGTATCTTCATATGAAGTCTCGTGTTCAATGCATCGTGCGATTTCTTTTCGGGATAAAGTTCAAAGATTTTATTGAGTATTTCCTCGGCTTCGATGAAGCGGGAACTGGTGGAAAGCACTCCGGCATAGTAGTCGAGTATGCCCTCATCTTCCGGGTAGTTTTTGGCCCATTTGGATATGTACGTTACGTCAGCATCTGTTGGATCGCTCGTCCTTTCCTTTATCTCCATAATGTCGAAAGGGCTGATATCAAGCCTCTGCCACACGTCAAATTGGGATAGATCGTACTTCACATTCTTCTCAGCATTCGTTCTGCCGTTCTTATCAAGATAAACGCAGTTCGCAAAGAAGGTCAACCTTGAGATGTATTTTCGGTACACCCCCATCTCACAGTCTTTTACCGGAGGCTGATGCACAGATATGAATTCAGAGATGATTTTCATGATCGGTTTGTTGTCTTCATAGATGAACTGTACTCTTTCCAGCCATTTTTCACTTGTGCCCATCACGTTCACCTGTTTATCCCAGCCTTCCGGCTTCCCTCTTTGAGTTTTTCGAAGTATCTTTTTTCTTTTAGTAAATCAGCTATAAACATCATTCCGAGGAAGATTTCGGGTTCGGTGTAAAGCTTATTCTTTTTTTCCTTCTCATGGATTAGGTTGAGCTTTATTAACTGGCGCAGGCGTTCTCCTGTCCTGTTTTTCCGGCCATCAAAATCATTGGAAAGCCCCTTCAGTTCTGAAGCAAAACTTTCGCGTGTGAGATCAGGGCATTCGTAGAGCAGCCCGATAATAGCATTTTCGACGATGCCACCAGCCCGCTCAGAGGCAGACATGCGCACAATCGGGTTTTCGTTTTTTTCTTGTCTGAAAGTGTGATTCACAAGCGGTTTTTCAACCTCGCTCATAGGAGCAGAGTATATTCCCGTATCACCGAAGCCAATCTCAGTAAGCATGCCGACAAGATGGTCTGCTGCATTTCTTATATCTGAATGGATGGTTGCTGTATCCCCTTTTTCGGTTATGGTTTCAAGCGCCCGGGCCAGATAAGTTCTGGCTTCCTGGCGCGCGCCTTTCTCGTTATATGTCTTCCACCGGTTGAAAAACGTCTCCCCAAGCCGAAAATATGGTGCTATCGCTTTGGGGTTCAGTTCAGCAGC
This sequence comes from Microcaldota archaeon, assembly GCA_964473475.1. Taxonomy (GTDB): domain Archaea; phylum Micrarchaeota; class Micrarchaeia; order Anstonellales; family Bilamarchaeaceae; genus CAYYPF01. The sequence continues at coordinate 2,998 of CAYYPF010000082.1, forward strand.
CTTTTTCCATGCCTCTATGGCCTTTTCATAATCGTTGCGCATGGAAGCCATAGCATTTCCATACCGAAGCCACATCTCCCAGTTGCCTGAATTCAGCGACAGCTCTTTTTCCAGATATGGAATCACCTCTTCATAGCGCATCAGTTTCTCGTTCACTAGGGTCTTATCCCCCATCGTCACATCTACCTTCTCATCAAAAAGATCTTCGCCTGTTTCAGTCCCCTTCCGGACAAGAATCCCGAGTTTCTCCATTTGCTCCATTTCGACCTGCTTCCTGTCGCAATGCTTGCATTTTATTTCACGATGATAGAGGAATTCTGGGTCATCATCCTTTTTATTCTTATAAACAAGCCGAATTGGCCCGGTAGTAAGCAGACTCTTCCGATTGCAGCTAGTGCAGAAGAACCAGTAGGTCATCTTCTTTTTTATGGGTATTGATACCTCACGGCCGTCAGGTTCTTCTTCGCTTTCTTTTTCATCTTCTATTTCTTTTTGGGCTTCGCCGATTGCATGCACATAATAAAGATGATTTTGCATGTTGATGTCCCTTACATCTGCACTACAGTGTTCACATTTGAGAAATATTTTTTTCTCTTTCATTTTGGTTGCACCTGTAATTCCCTTTTCAATAATTCCTTGTTTTATCCAACGATTATTCCTATACTGTGGCTTCTTTTCAGCTCAAATGCAGGAATGCTGCTGCTTCGTTTGAAATAACTGAATCATCCCGATAAAGAACAATTTTCATTTGCCAAACCTCCTTCACCATTATTAACTTAACGTTAAGTATTATAAACTATTGTTAGGGCGATACCCTGACATAATACGACCCTCGCGTTCTACCAACACGCCTTAGCAATCCTCTTTTTATGAGATCATTAAGGTCTGACACGGCTATTGGATGTGAAACCTTACTCATTTTTTCGTATGTCTTTGAAGCTAGTGAGGGATTTTTCTCTAAGTACGCAATAGCCATTTTTTGCCGTTCATTCAAATCCATCCTTGCTACATGTGATTTGTTGCATAACGTTACCCTGAAGAAGCTACCCAGTTCTTCGAAAATAGGTTCTGCCAAGCCAGCTTCTTTCATTGCAGAACGCATTCGTGGTATTCCGGTTGCAAAGCCTTCTATCAGTTTAAGGTCGCGCAACAGACGATAGGTTAGATGGTTTCTTGGAACTGAAATAGTGCCCAGAATTTGAAGGCTCAAGCCGGTTGGCAGTGTACCAGGATTTATGAACTCTATTCGATCATCAAAAATATTTACCTGAACTGCATCGCGGCTTAAATAATCCCGGTGAGTTAATGCATTTAACAGTGCTTCACGTATAACCGGGAAGGGATATTCTGGCTGTTCTTCCCGCTCTAGTTTTTCTATTTTTATTGCAATACGTGTATTCTTCTTTATGAAGTCTTCGGCTTCTTTTAAGTTTTCCAGAATAGTGGATTTTACAATTCGCGAATCTATTATGTCAACTGGAGTGTTTCCCGTGAACCGCACGAGTTTAATCTCATTTTGAGGTAAAAATCTTGATGGCTCCTTTGCAAAGAATAATACGGCTGTATTCTTTAGCCACGGCTCACTGTTTTTGCCAATCAAACCCAAATTGAATAGGTACTCTTGAACTTTGGCATCGTCAAAAACAAATTCAGGAGATCTTTTCTTTAGAAATTCTCGCACTGTATTTATATCCAAATCCTCGAGCTTCGCTTGTGAGCGTGACTCGTCAAAAGATAATATGTGCCGATTAATCAAATAATCCTGAAGCGTCCGCCCCTCTAGTTTTGTGTTGGTACTTCCAGCACGATAGTATACTATACCGCCAAAAGTACAAAAAGCCCCTTGGCCAATTTGATAAATTTCGCATACTATTGTTTTCTTTCCTTCTTTTTCCTCAACAAAGATTTTGTGGAATGGAACTGGAGAAACTTGCTGTATTGCCCCTTCAAGGCGCTGTTGTAATGAATCAAGCTCTTTTGATGGAATACCTACGGTCTTGCCGTCATTTGCAATTCCAACAACTATCTTGCCTCCGGAAGCATTGGCAAACGCACATGCAGTCTTACTTATTTCTTTGAAATTTTCAACGCTATGTTTGAATTCCAATCCTTGGCTTTCGGTGTTCATAGGTTCCACCATATTATTAAGTATCTGTAAATAATAATACTTAACAATATTTAAAGATATTGGTAGCTAGGTTCGTTACGTGTCGAAAGATGGAGAAAAACGATAGGTTTAATACTTGAATTCCCCGCAGCTTGCTGCGATTGGGATGGACTTAGAAAGAA
>CAYYPF010000083.1:0-5269 GCA_964473475.1 Microcaldota archaeon
TCAACAGTTTCCCAATCAGAAAATGCAGATATTTATGACGAAGTTAAAAAATCCCTTCTTGCTTTAGGAGTAAAAGCAGAGGATATTGAAACTACAAGCTATTACTTTGAATTAGATAAGCAAGGACACTGGGTTTGTCCAGATGAAAAACCCGATTGTAATTACAATGAAGAGGTATATGTAGAAGAGGTACTTGGTTACAAGACTACTCATTCTTTATCCGTAACTTACAAAGGAACAGAAAAAGCAGGCCAGCTTGTTGATTCCATTGTAAGCAATGGAGTTGAAGAAATAGATTACGTATACTTCCAATTAAGTGAGGAAACAAGAGAAGAACTTGAATCGCAACTACTTGCAGATGCAGTTGGTGATGCAAAAGAAAAAGCCGAAACAATTGCAAGTGCAGCTGGATCAACCTTAGGTAAACTAAGCTCTGCAACCTATGGACAAGATTACTATCCATATTATTCCTACAAATCATATGATATGGCTGAGACTGCTTCAGCTGGTGCTTCAACAACTCTTGAACCAGGAACAATTGAAGTAAGCGTTTCAGTGAGCGCTGTATTTGAGGTTAAATAATAACCTCTTTTTTTATTTTTCTTTTTATTATATTTGAGGAACTATCGAACTGTGGAAAGTATGACTGAAGAAATAATAATCGATAAAGGGCTCTTGAAAGCAATAGGTGCAGATGCAAGAATTTCTATTCTAAAATCCTTAGGCAAGCACCAGAAAACTCAAAGTGATCTTGCAAAAGAGCTCAAACTCTCTGCCCCAACTATTCTTGAGCATCTTAATCAATTAGAAGAAGCAGGATTAGTTGAGCGAAAGGAAGAGGGAAGAAAATGGAAATATTATACTCTCACTAGAAAAGGAGAGAAAATAGTTTCTTCAAGCAATAAGAAAATTGGACTGAATGTATTTATTGCATTAGGGGTAATACTCATATTCGCAGCTGTAATCATATTCAATACTCCGCATGTGCAAACTGGTTCCTCAGAATATGGTGCTGACGGAGAGAAAGGGGATACAGATGAAAAAATGATTGTAACTTCTGCTTATGAAGATTTAGAAACTGGTTCTATCCCTAAGAATCATACGAATTTAACTGGTTCTACAGAATAAAATTAAGAAATAAGTGCCCCAAGTATTTTAATCAATTGAGGCCTTCCAGCAAGGACCTTTGCAACTGGACCAGCAAAATTCCCTTTCATTACCTGGTTTAATTCCTTCTCTCCAATTGCATTGAAAATATAATTCAAATCATCGTCATTCAATTTTTCCATTACTTTTCTAAGCAGTAATCGTTTAGCAACCTTTTTTCCTGGACCGTCTTTCCAAACCTTTTCGTATTCAGAAAGAACACTCTTAGAAAAGTCATTTTTCTTGAATCCCTTAAGTACAACTTCTGCAGCCATTATTCCAGATTCCATTGCAAGTGCAATTCCTCCTCCGTGAATTGGATCAACCTGCTTTCCTGCAGTTCCAATAACCATAAAATTATCAGTTACAAATTTATCCAAAGGAGCTCCAACTGAAATTACCCCTCCAAATTCATTTACAATGCTTGCGTCCTCCAATTCCTTATTATTTTTTATAAAATTATCCAAGAGAACTTTCGGATCTGAGCCTTTCATTCCCCCTAATTTAGTTCCATTGAGTACATTCCCTCCAATTCCTAATCCAACATTTGCTTTTTTATTATCCTTAGGGAAGATCCAACAATATCCCCTCTCTGCGATCCCATTTCCAAAATACAATTCAATTAAATTCTCATGATCATAAGGAAGCATCTCATACTGATAACAAGTATCCACATCATATGGCTTATGAACAGTATCAAATCCAGCTTTTCTTGCAATGTGCGCTTCCATTCCCTCTGCTGAAATAACTAAGGGAGCGCGAATTTCATAAGAATCTTCTTCCCTATATTCAACTTTAACTCCATTTATTTTTCCATTCTCCTTAATTAAATCTGTTGCCCTAGTGCAAACAACTGTTCTTGCCCCTTCCTTAATTGCAAGCTCATTCAGCCATTGGTCGAACATCTTTCTCTCAAGAACCCATCCCTTAGTTTCTTCATCTTTCCAAACAATGGATTTTCCATTTGGAGCTACAACCTTTGCCCCATGAATTTCAGTAGAATACATTTCTCTTGGAAGTGTAAGATTTTCTCTAAGAACTTCTCTTGCTCCTAATCCTTCTCCGCACCTTACTGGAATTCCAACCTGTTTTCTCTTCTCAAGAATAATTACTTCCTTTCCTTCTTTTGCTAATACTCTTGCAAGCGTGCTTCCTGCTGGCCCGCTTCCTATGATAATTGCATCATAATCGTAATTCTTGGTCATTTACTCACCTTGGCCTGTTGAAAATTAAAACCATGGTAGTATCCAGTGCCAGGCTGAGCGGTCTTTGGTAGTACATTATAGAGCTCTCCTAGTTGATACTTAGAATGGCTGCTATCTTCTAAGTTGGCTTTGTCTGTAATTTGCAACACCATAACCCCCTATTTCTTGAGCTCAATTACATTCGCAGGACAGATTCTTACACAAGCACCACACTTAATGCATTTCTCCGGGTAGTATTTAATCTTCCCACCAACCAGCTCCAATGCCCCTGTAGGGCAAACCGAAGCACAGCCAGCGCATTGAATACAGCCTTCATGCCGGACTACTATAATCATCAAAATACTCCTCTTTTCTCCTTTGTCTTTGCGGTTTTTTTGCAAATTTAGCCTGCGGTGCTTTTCTGGAAATAGGTGCAGGTGCTCTTGAAACTCCAGATCCAAAATCCCGATAAGCAACAATTAATGAGGTATACGTTAGCGGGTATAATGCCAAAAAGCTTGCGATCTGCAGTAAGGGAATTAAAAGAAATACCCAGGAGATTGCGTATATAAAAAACAATCCCAATGCTCCAATATTCTTTTTTATTACAAATTTGAATCCTTGTTTAATTGCATAAATTACTCCTCTCTCATCCAATGCTGCTGATATGTATGCAAATGAGAAAGGAAATTCCATAAGAAATACAAGGAATAATCCAAAAAGCACAAAAACCACATTCACAAGAATATTTCCAGATCCATTAAGAACAAGGAAATAAAGTCCTGCTAATGGAGAAAGTACTATTGCCATAAATATTAATTTGACTATTGTAATTAGAAGAAAAACTTCTCCGTTTCCCAATGCATAATTCAAATAATAACTTGCATGCGGCCTTTCTCCTTGCATAATTGATTGATAAGTCTTAATTAGTGCTCCTTTCAATCCATGGCTCACATAAATATAAATTAAAAATGCGAGAGTTAGTCCTGCTGCCAGGATCGTTACATTCTCTCCAGCAACATCCATTATAGACATCCCGTAGTAAATTAAAAGGAAAAATCCTCCCATTGCGAGAAAACTTATTATAAGTAATAATGCTCCGAGTATTGTTCCTAATGAGAAAAATACTGTTCTTTTTGAAAACTCTGAGGATGCTCTACTTAATGAGCCTAACAATCGATCACCATTGGTTTCTCTGGTAAATAATACTTATAAAGCTTATCTAATTTACGCGTACTAGCAAGGGTTAAAATAAGAATGGAAAAAAACTCTATTTAGGGGATTCTATGATAAATGTCTCTAGATGTATGAGTACTCAACACCCAGATAATATTACTACTCCTTTTTTCTCAGATAGTGAAGTTCTTTCTGGAAATACAGAAGTAAAGGAAGCTTACTATGTATTTTCTCAATTAGGCTGTAAGGAACAGATGTGGGATAATGAAGGAAAGGACGTGGACAATCAGGTAGTTGAGAAACTTCTTTCCACATATATTGATTTCTTTTCAAAACAAAAGCTCGGAAAAGATTTATTCCTCACTTATAGAGTTCCAAACCCATCTGTCCAAAAGAATAAGGGAAAGGTTCTCTTAGAAGTTCTCCACAGTATTCCTAGGGCTTATGATGCAGCAAAGGAAGTGAATGGAAATATTGCTCCAATATTTGAGGTAATTCTTCCAATGACTAAAAGTTCATTGGAGCTTAATAGAATATATAATTATTATCAAAAAGTTGTAATTGGCCAGCAAGATACTGCTCTAACTGGAAAGGATGCAAAAATAAAAGAATGGATAGGCGATTTCCATCCAGAAAATATAAATGTAATTCCATTATTTGAGGATTTTGATGCATTTGAAGCTGCTCCAAAAATAGTTGAGGAATATGCAAAAGATAAAAAGCTGGAATATTTACGGGTATTCCTTGCAAGAAGTGATCCAGCTTTGAACTATGGTTCAGTAAGTGCAGTTCTAATGGCTAAGCTTGGATTATATAGATTATCAAAACTTGAAGAAAAACTTTCAATCCCAATTCTTCCGATTTTAGGGGTTGGTTCCCCTCCATTTAGAGGAAACCTAAAACCAACTAATACAGATAATTGTACCTCAGAATACCCAAGCGTGCAAACATTTACTATTCAATCTTCATTCAAATATGATTATCCATTCAGGGACGTAGTTAATGCAATAGATATGCTTACACATATTCATAGGGCTCCAGCACTTCCAATTGAGGAAGAAAAGGCCTTGCATTATTTTCATAAAATAAAAGAGGAATACCAGAAGCAATTGCTTGATTTATATGATGTAATTAATGCAGTTTCTAAGTCAGTTCCTTCTAGAAGAGCAAGAAGGTTGCACGTAGGCTTATTTGGATATTCAAGATCTTCAGGAGGAGTTTCCTTACCCAGAGCAATTCCATTTTGTGCAGCTCTTTATTCCTTAGGCTTGCCTCCAGAGCTTTTAGGACTTTCCAGCCTAAGTGAAAAAGAATTTGATGATCTGCATTCTATCTATTTGAATATGGATAGTGACCTTTCTGATGCAATGCAGTTCTTTGATAAGAAAAGTTTGGAATTTGTTTCTCCAAGAATGAAAAAAGAACTTGAGAAAGTTATTAGCTGGCTTAAGTTTGAGGAAAATCCAGAATATTGTGAAATTACTCATAGAATTCTAAAGAATGTAAAAGCTGGAAACATTGCAGTTTTAAGAGAAGATATCGAGCAAGCTGCATTTATGAGAAAGTTCCTAGGGTAACTTAACTGTTCTTATTGTATATAAGTATATATAACTTGAGAATATATCCTTATAAGAGCACAAAACTTAGAAATATGTCCTTAAAGGGATACATCCGTATATGGGCTCTCGGAAATAACATATATAAAAAAAGTAAGCGCTCAATAATTTTTCCTGTCGTTAATATTCGCTTCAACCTCGTTCTTA